>NZ_CP121685.1:1670000-1970000 GCF_029760915.1 Olleya sp. YS
AGACGTCTACGAATTTATCTTAGATAATTCAAGCCTTATTAATGGTGCTGTTTACCTATGGGAACAGTGGGCTGGAGACAGTCATATATTGAATCAGTACCAAGGTGGTTACGCTACTTTAAACCTTTCAGGAGGAGTAAGAGCTTATCAATTTGTTGGTTTAAATGGTGCAAATAACGGATCTCAAGATGGAGTAAAAACTCCTGAAAGATATATTCCTGTTGCCCAAGGATTTATGACGGAAATTGTAGGTAATGGTAATATCAAATTTGAGAATGATCAAAGAGCTTTCAGAACAGAAGCATCTGGAAATTCTGTTTTTATGAGAACCGGAACTTCATCAAATGAATCTGACTATAATAATAACGAATTACAGAAAATAAGAATAGAGTTTTCTACGTCTAACAATTTAAATAGAGAATTACTATTGGTATTTGGTAATAATACTTCTGACGAAGAATTTGATTATGGTTACGACGCTAAAGCTACTGAAGTATTTACTAACGATTTATTATCTACTCTAAACAATGAGAAGTATGCGATACAAGCTTATTCTCCAATTCAATCAGATAAAGAAGTAGATTTAGTATTAAAGAGTGATGGAATACTTACCTATACTATAAAAATGACAGAAATTGAAAATATTGATTCTTTACAAGATATTTATCTATACGATAGTATGTTAGGGATATATCACGATTTAAGAACTGGTGATTATAATTTTAGTGCTACAGCAGGAGAAGATGCTGGTAGATTTAAAATAGTTTTTGAATCAGGTGAGTCTTTATCAAATGAAGAATTTGTAGCTGTAAAAAATATTTCAATTTTTACAAACAACAGCAATCAATTATATATCAAAGGTTTAGATCAAGATATACGTGTTTTAAATATGGCTAATATGTTAGGGCAAAATGTTATGCGTTTATCAAATATTAGTAATAGTAAAGTAAACTCTGGAATTAGTCTTAATACTTTAAGTACAGGAGTTTATATAGTGGATGTAACTTTAAAAGATGGTAGGCTATTATCTAAAAAAGTTACTGTGAATTAAATTTGGTTATTTAAATTAAAAAAGCCTCAACAATTGTTGAGGCTTTTTTTATATCATAAGCTTATGATTTTTACATCATTCCAGGCATTCCTCCACCCATTGGAGGCATTCCTCCAGCAGGAGCATCTTCTTTAATGTCTATTAAAGCACACTCTGTAGTTAATATCATTCCCGCAACAGAAGCTGCATTTTCTAAAGCAATTCTAGTTACTTTCTTAGGGTCAATAATTCCTGCTTTAAGCATATCTACATAGGTTTCAGATTTTGCGTCATAACCAAAGTCTTTTTTACCTTCGCTAACCTTGTTAACAACAACGCTGCCTTCTCCACCAGCATTTTCAACAATAGTACGTAAAGGAGATTCGATTGCACGAGCAACAATTTGTATACCAGTTGTCTCGTCTAAATTCTCTGTAGTAATTTTTTCTAAAACAGATTTAGCTCTCACTAATGCAACTCCACCACCTGCAACAATACCTTCTTCTACTGCAGCACGTGTAGCATGTAAAGCATCATCAACACGGTCTTTCTTTTCTTTCATCTCTACTTCACTAGCAGCACCTACGTATAAAACCGCAACTCCACCTGCTAATTTAGCAAGACGTTCTTGTAGCTTTTCTTTATCGTAATCGCTAGTTGTAGATTCTATTTGAGCTTTTATTTGATTTACTCTGTTTTTTATCAATGCTTTGTCACCAGCACCATTTACAACAGTTGTATTGTCTTTATCAATAGTAATACGTTCAGCAGTACCAAGCATGTCTAACGTAGTGTTTTCTAGAGTAAATCCTCTTTCTTCAGACACCACAGTTCCACCAGTTAAGATTGCAATATCTTCTAACATAGCTTTTCTACGATCTCCAAATCCTGGTGCTTTAACTGCAGCAATTTTTAGAGAACCACGTAGTTTATTAACTACTAACGTAGCTAATGCTTCACCATCAACGTCTTCAGCAATAATTAACAAAGGTTTTCCTGATTGTGCAACTGGTTCTAAAACTGGTAGTAAATCCTTCATTGTAGATACTTTTTTATCATACAATAACACATAAGGATTTTCAAGATCAGTAATCATTTTATCACTGTTAGTCACAAAATATGGCGATAAATAGCCTCTGTCAAATTGCATACCTTCAACTATATCTACATAGGTTTCGGTTCCTTTTGCTTCTTCAACAGTAATAACACCTTCTTTACCAACTTTTCCAAACGCTTTTGCTATTAAATCACCAATAACATCATCATTATTTGCAGAAATAGAAGCTACTTGTTTTATTTTTTCAGAAGAATTTCCAACTTCTTTAGATTGTTTTCCTAAGTCTGTAACAATAGCTTCTACTGCTTTATCTATACCACGTTTTAAGTCCATAGGATTAGCACCTGCAGCAACGTTTTTTAATCCTTCTTTAACAATAGCTTGAGCTAAAACGGTAGCTGTTGTTGTACCATCTCCTGCTAAATCGTTAGTTTTTGATGCGACTTCTTTAACCATTTGTGCACCCATGTCTTCGTGTGCATCTTCTAATTCTATTTCTTTTGCAACGCTTACACCATCTTTAGTTACAATTGGTGCACCAAAAGAACGACTAATAATAACGTTTCTTCCTTTTGGTCCTAAGGTTACTTTTACTGCATTTGCTAAAGCGTCTACACCACGTTTTAATCCGTCACGTGCGTCTATATCAAATTTTATATCTTTTGCCATAATGAAAATTTTTATTAAAATTTTAAATTTCAATATTCAAATCCTAAATTCCAAAAGGAATTAATAGGCTTCAATTGAAAGTTTTGGAATTTGTTTATTTATTTATTGGAATTTGGCAATTAAATAATTGCCATTATATCTTCTTCACGCATCATTAAATACTCTTGGCCATCTAATTTAATTTCAGATCCTGAGTATTTTCCGTAAAGAACAGTGTCACCAACTTTTACAGTTAACGGTTCGTCTTTTTTCCCGTTACCTACTGCTACTATGGTTCCTTTGTGTTGCTTTTCTTGTGCTGTATCTGGAATATATAAACCAGAAGCTGTTTGTGTTTCGGCAGGTAGTGGCTCTACAAGCACACGGTCTGCAAGTGGTTTAATGTTTAATTTACTCATTGTATAAATGTTTTAATTAATTAGAATATTTGTGATTGTTACTAAGCCAAAAATGTGCCAATACAAAACAACTGACAAACTTGCAGAAACAAAAAATGCCAACTGTATCAGTTGGCATTAATGTGTTTTGTATAATCTAATACTAGTTAGCTGAATCAATAACTTTAGTTCCTTCGTCTACTGCAGGAGTAGTTGCTGGTGCAGGAGTTTCAATACCATCTAATTCTATTTTAGATTCTGTAGTAACACCTTTTTTATTTATGCCTAAACTTGATGCTAAAATTAATGCTAATAAGATTGTTGCTAACGTCCAAGTACTTTTGTCTAAAAAGTCTGTTGTTTTTTTAACACCACCTAATTGTTGTGTTCCGCCTCCTCCAAAAGAAGAAGATAATCCTCCACCTTTTGGGTTTTGAACCATGATTACCACTACTAGTAGAAATGCTACTATTACGATTAGGACTAAAAAGATTGCAAATGTGCTCATTATAATATTGTATTTATTCTTGTAATTTTTCTATTGCTTTAATTTGGTCTGCAAAGAAACCACTTTTTTCTGGATATTTCAAACTTAAAATTTTATAAGATTGAATGGCTTTTTTATAGTTTTTTTGCTCCACATAAATTCGGGCTAAAGTTTCTGTCATCAACGCTTCAGGCTGTATCATTTGGGCTTTAGCTATGTTGTGTGTTGAGGTGGTTGATTTTTTAGCTTCCAACTTAGGATTCTTAGTAATAAATTGATCAATCAACTCAAACTTTTTAGATCGGTCCAGATTAACATCTGTGTTTTGTTTTTTTGTCTCCTGAGTTGTTTCTCTTTGTATGGGTTTAAATCTTGTCAGGCTCAACCACTCATTAAAACTATGAGTTTCTGATTTGTCAAATTGTAAAGGTTTACCTAAGTTTAAAATAGATTTAGTCTCTTCAGAGATTGTTTTAGTCGAATCTGACTCAACGTCTTCAATAGCTTCATTGGTATCTAAATTGAAGTTTGCTATTTGTTGTTTTTCTATTTTAGGTTGAAACAATTCTGGATTTATAGTTTCTCTAGTAGCTTCTATTTGTTGTTTTAAAGCATCATCAATTCTTACGCTTTTGTTTACTGAAATATCTTCTACAACAACATCTAAACCGTTAATATAAGCAGTGTTTTGTTTGATATATTCAGAAATTTCGTTTTGATTAAACGTATCAGACGTAATAAAGTCAAACAAAATACTCCTGTCTGCGGTGTAAGCTGCAGTTGTTTTTAAAGCTTGGTTGTATTTAAAACTATCTTTGTTTTTTAAGCCTTTAAGGTGTATAGCTCTAGCAGATTGAAAATAAGGAAACCCTACTAAAATATCATCCAATGCATTAGTTTGAGTATCACTAATTAATTGTGGATTTTGAAGTAAAGTAGTAAATTCTGTACTATTCATACATTTCTTATTATTCAATTGGTTTTTTACCAATTAGCTAAAGAGGCATTAAAAATATCTTGTGTTAAACGTTCAAAAATTTCTTCAAAAGCGGTTGTTTTTGTCGAACCAGATAATAACTCACTTCCTTCATAATCATAAAAAAATGAGAACGATCTTTCAAAATCGTTTTCATCATCTTTTTTATTATAAAATCTGACGTTAACACTTATTGTTAACCTATTTTGTGCAGCAGTACTGTTTGCAGTTGCTGTGGTTGGAGAAATACGGTATTCTGTGATTTCTCCCTCGTAAACCAAGTCTCCATTAGAAGTTACTAAACTTAAGTTGGTTTGATTTTGTATTAAATCCTCTAAAGCTATTTTAAAATCTCGTTCTAGTCCAGGTTCAACTAGTGCAGCATTGTTCTGAAAATAATTAACTTGAAACGTATCGACATTACCAAGATCTTGGACACCTGTAAAAGAGTAGGCTCCACATCCTAATACTGTTGAAGCGATAATGATTAGTAAACTGTATTTTAAATATTTCATTGATGTTTTTTAACTTGATAACGACAATTTACAAATCAAATTGCTTTATTTTTCTATACAGTGTACGTTCGCTAATCCCTAATTCTTCAGCAGCTAGTTTACGTTTACCGTTATGACGCTCTAAAGATTTTTTAATTAACTCTAGCTCTTTATCGTGTAAAGACAAGGTTTCCTCTTCTTCAATCTCTTCTGCAAAATGATATTTGTCCTTAGTGTTTTCTATTTCTGGTTGAGAAGTGTTGGATGCATTGTCAGAAATGGATAAAATTTCCAAATCTTGGATTTGTTCATCAAACTCTGCTTTATCTTCATCTTCGCCATAAATTTTCTGTATTAAGGTCTCGTTATTTTTCTGAACATCTTTTGCATTGCCAGTTTTCATTAGTTCCATGGTTAGCTTCTTTAAATCATTTAAATCAGCTTTCATATCAAACAGGACTTTGTACAATATTTCACGTTCGCTACTAAAGTCACTTTCGGATTTAGTAGTATTAATAACAGCAGGAAGATTAGTGCTTCCAGAGGGTAAATAACTATTTAAAGTGGCTGCGCTTATAGTTCTATTTTGTTCTAAAACCGAAATCTGTTCTGCAACATTTCGTAATTGTCTAATGTTACCACTCCAACGGTATTTTAATAATAATTGGATAGCATCATCAGTTAATTTAATAGTTGGCATTTTATATTTTAATGCGAAGTCACTAGCAAATTTTCTAAATAAAATATGAATGTCTTCTTGGCGTTCTCGTAAGGGTGGAAGATTAATATCCACAGTACTTAAGCGATAAAATAAATCTTCTCTAAACTTTTCTTTTTTAATAGCTTCAAACATGTTAACGTTTGTAGCAGCTACTATACGTACGTTGGTTTTTTGTACTTTACTAGACCCTACTTTAATAAACTCGCCATTTTCTAAAACACGTAATAAGCGGACTTGCGTAGTTAGTGGAAGTTCTCCAACTTCATCTAAAAAAATAGTACCACCATCTGCAACTTCAAAATAACCACTTCGGGTTGCAGTAGCACCTGTAAATGCACCTTTTTCGTGCCCAAAAAGCTCACTATCAATAGTGCCTTCTGGAATTGCTCCACAGTTTACTGCAATGTATTTTCCGTGTTTACGATGTGATAATTGATGGATAATTTTAGGAATACTCTCCTTACCAACACCACTTTCTCCTGTAACCAACACAGATATATCTGTAGGCGCTACTTGGATTGATTTTTCTATAGCACGATTTAAACTTGGGCTATTTCCAATTATTCCAAAGCGTTGTTTTATGGATTGAACCGATTCCATTTTAAAAATTAATTGTTTTTAGTTGACGTAATTAAAAGTTTCTTCTTGTACTAAATCTACACCATCTAAAGAGAATGTTCCATTTCTACTTTCAATTCTATTATCAGCATCGTAAGTTATCATAAAAGTAACCGTACTTCCGTCTGCAGACACAGAACTCCAGTTATTGGTGCTATGAAACTGTACAATTGCCGGACCTGCTTCAGAATCGTAATCATCATCTAATATAGTTAACCAGTATTGGTCACTAAATCCGTCTTTTAATGGATTTGTAAATCCATCAAAACCATAGGTTGTATTATTGTCATTTTCACCAGAAGAAATAACTGTTATGCAATTACCATTGGCATCATAAGTCAAGTTTTCTACCTGAATACTTGCGCCAGCTTCAAAAGACTCTTTTTTAATCAATCTTCCTAATGCGTCTGTTGTGTACACTGTAGATATTGGATTTCCTGCTTCAGTCTTAGTAATTGTATTTCCTGAGGTAGTAAAATCATAGGTGTAATCTTCAGCATCATCTTCAAAATCGTCATAAACAATTTGAGAAATAGTATTTCCTGACGAGTAGAATACGTCTGTTTGGTTTATTTGTGTGGTACCTTCAAAGTTTTTAGCACCAATAATTTTACCATTTCCGTCTCTAGTTATAGTTCCAGTTGCTATGATTGGAAAACCAAAAGCTATAGTCTCTACATCTAAAGATGACACTTTATTATTGGCATTAAATATAAAATCTGAGTTGATAGTAATTGGGCCCAAAAACGGAATTTCGGTATCAACATCAAAGGTATAATTATCCAATTGTAATGGATTTGTTCCATCACCACCTGGATTTCCATCACCTGGATTAGTTATCCCATCTGTTCCAGGGAAAAATCCTTCAAGAGGTTCATTTTCACAAGCAGTGAATACACTTAATGATAATACTGCAATCAATATTTTTTTCATGATTATATATTTAATTCGTTTTTCTAAAATTAGTTGTTATTGGATAGTCCGATAGCTTCACCAATAAGTGTAGCTTTGGTGCAATCTGTTACATTAACGTTTACAAAATCACCAACTTTGTATTGTGCTTTTGGAAATACGCATACAATATTATGTTGTGTACGTCCAGACCATTGTTGGTTAGATTTTTTAGATTCTTTTTCTATTAATACTTCAACAGTTGTATTTAAAAACTGACGTGTTCTGTACTCGCTATGTTTAAGTTGAAGTGCAATAATTTCGCTTAAACGTCTACTTTTTGTTGTTTCTGGAATATCATCTTCAAATTTACGTTCTGCTAAAGTCCCTGGACGTTCTGAATACGTAAACATATAACCAAAATTATACTTTACATATTCCATTAAACTTAATGTGTCTTGATGATCTTCTTCAGTTTCGGTTGGAAAACCAGCAATCATATCTTGACTAATAGCACATCCTGGAATTATTTTTTTGATGTTATCTATTAAGGTGAAATACTCTTCTCTGGTATGTAAACGATTCATTGCTTTTAAAATCCGATTGCTACCGCTTTGAACAGGTAAATGGATATGATTACAAATGTTATCATATTTAGCCATAGTTTCTATCACTTCTAGGTGCATATCCTGTGGGTTAGACGTGCTAAATCGAATACGCATTTTAGGTTGTGCTTTTGCACATAACTCTAAAAGTTTCGCAAAATCTGTTGCGGTTGCTTTTTCAAAATCTGACGCTTTTTCAAAATCTTTTTTTAATCCTCCACCATACCATAAGTAACTATCGACGTTTTGACCAAGAAGCGTTATTTCTTTATAACCTTTATTCCATAAGTCATTAACTTCTTCAATAATACTTTGTGGATCACGACTACGCTCGCGTCCTCTAGTAAACGGAACCACACAAAACGTACACATGTTATCACATCCTCTGGTAATAGATACAAATGCTGTTACACCATTACTATTTAATCGTACAGGAGAGATGTCTCCATAGGTTTCTTCTTTGGATAAAATAACGTTTATAGCATCACGACCTTCATCAACTTCAGCAATTAAATTAGGTAAGTCTTTATAAGCATCAGGTCCAACCACTAGGTCTACAATTTTCTCTTCTTCAAGAAACTTGCTTTTTAAGCGTTCTGCCATACACCCTAAAACACCTACTTTCATTTTAGGATTAATTCGTTTTACAGCATTATATTTTTCTAAACGCTTTCTAACAGTTTGTTCTGCTTTATCACGTATTGAGCAAGTATTAACCAATACTAAATTGGCTTCCTCAAGATGTTTTGTGGTATTAAAACCTTCGTTTTGAAGTATAGACGCAACAATTTCGCTATCACTAAAATTCATAGAACACCCATAACTTTCAATAAAAAGTTTTTTAGTGTTTTCCTTTTTTTGAGGAATCACTAATGTTTCCCCTTGTTTAGTTTCGTCTATTGTCTTTTCCATAAATATATTGAAATCACTCACATTCAATAAGCATGCAAAGATAGGATTATTTTAAAATTATGACAATCTGACAGACTTAAAATTTTACCTAAAACTTATAAAATTAGGATGATAAATTTTTTTTGATATACCTTTGCACTCACAAAAACCGAAGAATGGCGAAGAATTTAGTTATAGTTGAGTCACCTGCAAAAGCAAAAACAATTGAAAAATTTTTAGGAAAAGATTTTAAAGTTGAATCTAGTTTTGGTCATATTGCAGACTTACCCTCTAAAGAATTAGGTGTTGATGTAGATGGCGATTTTGATCCAAAATACGAGGTGTCCTCAGATAAAAAAGCACTAGTAAAAAAATTAAAAGACCTTGCAAAAAAAGCCGAAATGGTTTGGTTAGCAAGTGATGAGGATAGAGAAGGAGAAGCAATTGCTTGGCATTTAGCAGAGTCTTTAAATTTAGATAAAGACAAGACTAGACGTATTGTTTTTCATGAGATTACCAAATCTGCCATCCAAAAAGCAGTAGATAATCCAAGACAAATAGATTACGATTTAGTGGATGCGCAACAAGCGCGTCGTGTATTAGATAGAATTGTGGGTTATGAGTTGTCTCCTGTATTATGGCGTAAAGTAAAAGGAGGTTTATCAGCAGGACGAGTACAATCGGTATCGGTTAGACTAATAGTAGAGCGTGAACGTGAAATACAAGATTTTAAACCAGAAGCCTCTTACAGGATAGATGCAGAGTTTTCTAATGAAGCAGGTCAATCGTTTAAGGCTAAACTTCCAAAAACATTCTCTACAAAAAAAGAAGCTCAAGATTTTTTAGAAAGTAATGCCAGTGCTACATTTAAAGTAGCTGACTTAATTAAAAAGCCGGCAAAAAAATCACCAGCTGCACCATTTACAACGTCTACGTTACAACAAGAAGCATCGCGTAAACTATATTTCTCGGTAAGTAAAACCATGACTATGGCTCAACGATTGTATGAAGCGGGTTTAATTACTTACATGAGAACAGATAGTGTTAACTTATCTGACGAAGCACGCAAAGGAGCAGAAAAAGAAATAGTTGCTGCATATGGTAAAGAATATGCAAAAGAGCGAAATTTTAAAGGAAAATCTAAAGGAGCACAAGAAGCACACGAAGCTATTAGACCTACAGATTTTACAAGGCACACTGTAGATATAGATTACGATCAAGCACGTTTATACGATTTAATTTGGAAACGCGCTATAGCCTCGCAAATGAGTGAAGCACAATTAGAGCGTACCAATGTTAAAATTGAAGCTAATACACATAATGAAACCTTTACAGCTAATGGAGAGGTGATTAAGTTTGATGGATTTTTAAAAGTGTATTTAGAAGGTACAGATGACGAAGATTTAGAGCAAGAAGGCATGCTTCCTGCAATGAAAACAAACGAAACGTTATTAAACAAGTACATTACTGCTACAGAACGATACAGTCGTGCACCATATAGATATACCGAAGCATCTTTGGTTAAAAAGTTAGAAGAACTTGGAATTGGTAGACCATCTACTTATGCGCCAACTATTTCAACTATTCAAAATAGAAATTATGTTGAGAAAGGTACTATTGAAGGTGTTGAGAGAGACTATACTCAGTTAGTTCTTGAAGAAGGTAAAGTTAACGATAATACCCTTACAGAAAAAGTAGGGTCTGATAAAGGTAAATTAGTACCAACAGATATAGGAATGATTGTTACAGACTTTTTAGTCAATCATTTTGAAAGCATATTAGATTATAACTTTACAGCAAAAGTAGAAAACCAATTTGACGATATTGCAGAAGGTAAAGAGGACTGGAAAAAGATGATGAAATCCTTCTATAAGAAGTTTCACCCTGTAGTAGAAGATGTAAAAGAAAATGCAGATCGCGAATCTGGAGAACGTATTTTAGGTAAAGACCCAAAAACAGGAAAACAAGTTAGTGTGCGTTTAGGTAAATTTGGACCTATGGTGCAAATGGGAACGGTTGATGATGACGAAAAACCAACCTTTGCAAGTTTAGGACCAGACCAACAATTGGGTAGTATTACTTATGAAGAGGCAATGGACTTATTTAAATTGCCTAGAACATTAGGTAAATATGAAGATGAAGTTGTAGAAGTTAATAACGGACGATTTGGACCTTATGTTAAGTATGGTAAAAAGTTTGTGTCTTTAGCACCAGGACAAGATCCTTTAAATATAGAAATTGAAGATGCAATAGCATTAATTAAAGAAAAAGAAATTGCAGATGCACCTATATATAATTATAAAGGACATGGTGTCACTAAAGGTAAAGGTCGTTTTGGACCATTTATAAAATGGAATAACTTATTTATTAATGTCAATAAAAAATATGATTGGGATAACTTATCAGATACAGATATTGAAGAGTTAATAGACGCTAAAATCCAAAAAGAAATAGATAAAGTTGTCCATAATTGGGAAGATGAAGGGATTCGTGTAGAAAAAGCACGATGGGGAAGACACAATATCTTAAAAGGAAAAATAAAAATAGAATTACCTAAAACTGTAGATGCTGCTGCTTTAACTTTAGAAGAAGTTAAGGATATTATAGAGAAAAAGGCGCCTAAAAAGAAAGCACCTGCAAAAAAGAAAAAAGCAACCAAGAAAAAAACGACAGCTAAAAAGAAATAGAATCCAATGAATTTTAATTTTTTGTCTCCAGTTTCAGATACAGTACTAGCACATAATCAATTATTATCACCTTTATGTCTAGGTAGAAAAATTAAAATTCATTCTTTACAAGAAGGAATTCCAGAATTAGATGACATTAAAATTGTCATACTTGGCGTTTTAGAAAACAGAAACGATGTTAATTATATAGGTGAAGATTTCAATTTAAACGAAATTAGAAAATCCTTGTATACATTATTTCCAGGAAGTTGGTCAACAACTATAGCAGATTTAGGCGATATAGAAAAAGGTGAAACAGTCGAAGACACCTATTTTGCACTTAAAGAAACCTTAACAATCCTTATTCAAAAACGAATTATTCCAATAATCATAGGAGGAAGTCAAGACTTAACATATGCTAATTATCGTGCTTACGATAGTTTGATGCCAATGGTTAACATTGTTAACGTAGACAAATCTTTTGATTTAGGAGATTCGTCAAAGCCTATAAAAAATAACAGTTTTATTGGAAAAGTTATTTTAGACCAACCGTATAACTTATTTAATTATTCAACTATTGGATATCAAACTTATTTTAATAGCCAAGAGGAAATAGATTTGATGGAGCGATTATATTTTGAATCTTATAGACTAGGAGAAGTTTCAAATGATATAACGTTAGTTGAGCCTGTTATGAGAGATGCCAATATTGTAACCTTGGATCTTGGTGTTTTAAAAGCAGCAGAAGTAAGCTTAAAACAAAAAGTATCACCTAATGGCTTAGACGGAAAAGAAGTTTGTGCTGTTGCACGTTATGCAGGCATAAGTAATAAAGTTTCCTCATTCGGTATATACGAATACAAACCATCACAAGATGATGAAATTACTTCAATGCTTATTTCGCAAATGATATGGTACTTTATTGAAGGTGTTAATTGTAGAGTGAAGGATGATGATTTTTCTAATGACGAGAATCACCAGAAATTCATTACTTTAGCCGAATCCCATGAGTTAATATTTTATAAAAGTACAAAAACTGGACGTTGGTGGATAGAAATACCATTTTTATCAAATGTTAATAATAAATTAAAAAAGCATACGTTATTACCTTGCACGCATCAAGATTATTTAGATGCTTGTAACGATAAAATACCAGAAAGATGGTATAAAGCGTATCAAAAGAACAATGTTTAATGGTCATAGATAAACAGATTAACGACCTTTTACATCGTTAAAATGTAAATTTTTTACGATGAAATGTAAAATTTTTACGTTAAAAAGTTGTTTTTTAGAAAATATATAAATATGTTTACGCTCTCAAAAAATTTAAGAGTATAAAATTAACCTCGAGTTTTACAATGAATATGAAGAAGTTTGTATTATTAACAGCGGTTTTCGCACTATTAGTAAGTTGTGGATCAAAAGATAAAGGTCAACTAGTAGGAGCAAAAGGAAAAAAATGGCATCCAGAAAAACCATATGGAATGACATTAGTACCTGGTGGAGCATTTATAATGGGTAAAGCAGACGATGATCTTGCTGGCATCCAAGATGCACCTGCCAAAACAGTAACAGTAGCTTCCTTTTATATGGACGAAACGGAAATCACAAATAGTGAGTATCGTCAGTTTGTAGAATGGGTAAGAGACTCAACCATTCGTACTAAATTAGCAATTCTTGCAGATGAGGTTGGAATGACTGAAGACGATGGAGGTATTGGAGAATTTGCATTTAAAGATGCAGATACTACAGACATGTCTGCTTATGAGAAATATATGATCGATAACTACAGCGGTTTAGGAGAAACAGGTTATGAAGGTAGAAAACTGAATTATGATATCGATTTAATTTTCGATACAGAAGATTATCCAGACGAATATTATGTAGAGGTAATGGATACTATGTATTTACCTTTAGAAGAATCTTATAATGGTCAACGTACTTGGGATGTTACTAAATTTAAGTTTCAATATACTTATATGGATATTGCTAAAGCAGCAAAAAATAAAAATTTACGTCGTAAAGATGTTATAATCAAAGAAGAAGTAGAAATCTATCCAGATACTACAGCTTGGATTAGAGATTTTGCTTACTCTTATAACGAGCCTATGCATAACGACTATTTCTGGCATGATGCTTATAGTGATTACCCAGTAGTTGGTGTGTCTTGGCAACAAGCAAAAGCTTTTTGTGAGTGGAGAACTAAATACCACAACGATTACAGAAGATCAAGAAAAATACATAACGTAGGTCGTTACAGATTACCTTCAGAAGCGCAGTGGGAATATGCTGCAAGAGGTGGCCTACAAGCTGCAACTTTCCCTTGGGGAGGACCTTATGCTAAAAACGATAGAGGTTGTTTCATGGCAAACTTTAAACCATTACGTGGTGATTATGCAGCAGATCAATCTTTATATACTGTAGAGGCTGATGCTTATGAGCCTAATGACTTTAATTTATATAACATGGCAGGAAATGTATCAGAATGGGTAGACTCATCTTACGATCCAGCATCATATGAATACGCATCAACAATTAATCCAAGTGTTAATGATCCAAATAATGCTCGAAAGGTCGTTAGAGGTGGATCTTGGAAAGACGTTGCTTATTTCCTACAAGTAAGCTCAAGAGATTATGAATATGCAGATTCTGCAAGAAGTTACATTGGTTTCAGAACTGTTCAAGATTATATGGGAACAGACGTAACCGCTAATGCAAGAAAGTAAAATTAAAACTATAACTAAATTAATAACCTACTTAAGTAATTAAACTTAACAACTAAAACTTAGAAATTATGGCACAAAAAGGAAAAATCACAGTAACTAATATGATCTACGGATTAGGAGCAGCAATCGTAATTATTGGAGCTTTATTCAAAATTCAGCACTGGCCTTACGGTTCTTTAATCTTAACCATTGGTATGATTGTAGAGGCACTTGTATTTACATATTCAGCTTTTGAAAGACAACAATCAGATTTAGATTGGTCTTTAGTATATCCAGAATTAGCTGGAGGACAATCTTTAGGTAAAAAAGGAAAAGAAGAGCCTAAAGATGCTGAAGGATTATTATCTAAAAAATTAGATAACTTATTAAAAGAAGCTAAAATTGATGGCGAATTAATGTCAAGCTTAGGTGAAAGCATTAAAAACTTTGAAGGTGCTGCTAAAGGTATTGCACCAACTGTAGACTCTATGGCTGCAACAAAAAAATATGGTGAAGAAATGTCATTAGCTGCTGCACAAATGGAGTCTTTAAATAGCCTTTATAAAGTTCAAATGGAGAGCGCTAGTCGTCAAGCTTCAATCAACGAAGAAGCTGTGGAGAATGCTACTAAATTAAAAGAGCAAATGCAATCTTTAGCATCTAACTTATCTTCATTAAATGGAGTTTACGGTGGAATGTTATCTGCAATGAACAAAAACTAATTAGTATTAGTATATCTATTAATAACTTAAAAACTAATTAGAAATGGCAGGAGGAAAACAGTCCGCAAGACAAAAAATGATTAACTTGATGTACTTAGTATTCATCGCGATGATAGCAATGAATATGTCAAAAGAAGTACTATCTGCATTCGGATTAATGAATGCAAAGTTAATTGACAATAACCAATCAGCAGATGTGCGTAATGCTCAATTTATGCAAGGTTTAGCTGATAAGGTAGAAGAGCAACCAGCAAAATACGCACCACTAAAAGCTGATGCAGATCAAATTACTGCTTTAGGTAACGATTTAAGTTCTTACTTAGAAGACCTAAAAGGTAAAATGACAGCTACAGTTAAGGATCCTAGTAACTATGAAACAATGGATGGTACCGACTGGTTAGATCAATACTTTTTTAATGGTGATAAAACAACACCTAAAGGAAAAGAATTTTTAGCTAAAATTGCTGAATATAGAAACGGAGTAAAAGCTGTATTAGCTGATAATCCAGATCTTAAAGATATTGTTGCTGATGTAGAAAAGAAATTTGCTACAGATAAAGTTACTAATAATGATGGTAAACAATTAGAGTGGTTAGATTATCACTACAAAGGGTTTCCATTAGTGGCTTCTTTAACAAAGATGACGCAATTACAATCTGATATCAAAACAACTGAAGCAGAGATGTTATCATCTATGTTAGCTGGTAAGCTAAAGGTAGAAGCGTCTTTAACAAACTTTGAAGCAATTGTTGTTGCAGATAAAACAGCATTCTTTAACGGAGAGCAGTTTTCTGGAAAAATCATCTTAGGTAAAAACGATAAAACATTACGTGCTGATAAAGTAATTGTTAATGGACAAGAATTACCAGAAGATGCAATGCAAGCTGGTCAAACATTATTAAAGTTTCCTGCTGGAAGAGTTGGAGAGCAAAAAATTAAAGGAGAGTTTCAATTTAAAGAAGGAGATTCTATAATTACATTACCTTTTGAAAGTTCTTATGCTGTAATCCCAAAACCAAATGCTGCAACGATATCTGCAGATAAAATGAATGTAGTATATAGAGGTGTACAAAACCCAATGACTATTTCTTTTGCAGGTGTGCCAGATAATAAAGTACAAGCTTCAGCTAATGGTTTATCGCCAAAAGGTGGTGGTAAATATGTGATGACTCCAGGTACAGGAAAAGAAGTAACAATTAACGTTACAGGTACATTACCTGATGGTACAAAAGTGTCAGATAATGCTAAATTTAGAATTAAGGATATTCCAAAACCTTTCGGACAAATAGCAGGTAGAGCAGAAGGATCGTTACCACGTAATAATATTGAAATTGGTACAATTAAGGCAGTATTTGATGATTTTGATTTTGATTTACCATTAACAGTAACGTCATTTAAATTTAAAGTTCCTGGTCAAGCTACAGTTAACGTTTCAGGTAATAAATTAAACGGTCAAGCTAAAGCTGCTTTAAGAAAAGCAAGACGTGGTGATGCTGTTCAGATTTTTGATATCAAATCAAAATCTTCAGGTGGACCAAGAATTAAGCCAGCAAGTCCTATTTCAATAGAAGTTGCTAACTAATCAACTATTTGATTAAATAAATAAAAAAACAATTTTCAGATGAATTATAAATCTTTATTAGCAGTCGTATTTGGTGTAGCGTTTACCGCTCAAATCAATGCGCAATCTAATATTCTAAATGCAAAATCTCCAGAAGAGATTGGAGTTAGAACAGAAGAACAAAAAGCATTAGATAACGATAAACCTCTAGAATACGGTTACGTTGATGATAGAGATATTATGTTTGCTAAAATGACTTGGGAAAAAGTAGTTTTAGACGAGCGTGTTAACTTCCCGTTATATTATCCTGTAGATACTAATAATATTGGAAGCGAAAGACGTTCTCTATTTGACGTACTAACAAAAGCAATAGACGACGGTAAAATAGAAAACGTGTACAACGATTCTTATTTTACAGGACGACGTACTAAAAAAGAGTTAGAGCAAATTAGAACTGCTGTAGATACTATGGATATTGGATACGATCAGTTAAATGCTGATGGTTATGTAGATCCGGAATATATTACAACAACTACTATTTCTTCTTATGATGTTTCTGCATATCTTATTAAAGGATTATGGTATTTTGATAAGCGCCAAGGCGAATTAAAATACAGACTTTTAGGATTAGCTCCTGCTGCTCCAGATGTTAACTATGTTAACTCTGACGATGAAGCAAATAAAGAGCCAATTCCATTATTCTGGATTTTCTATCCTGATGCTAGAGATGTATTGCACGAAGCAAAAGCATTCAATTCTAAGAATAGTGCTATGCCATTTTCTTTTGATCACTTATTAAACTCTAGACGTTTTAATGGTATCATTTATAAAGAAGAAAATGTATTTGGAGACCGTAAGGTTGAAGAATATATAGCAGAAAATGCTTTAATGCAATTATTAGAGTCTGAAAGAATTAAAGAAAAAATTAGGAACTTCGAGTTAGACATGTGGTCTTACTAAAAGCAACTAATTAAACATATCAAAAACGCGTACTGAAAAGTATGCGTTTTTTTGTTTGTATTAATTACCCTTACAATTAGTAATGTCAAGCCTTACTAATTGTAAGGGTAATATTAGTTTAAGGTTATTTGTGTTTATTATCTTCGCATTATGAAAGTAGATTATATCATAGTAGGTTGCGGTTTAGCAGGAATTTCTTTTGCTGAAAAGCTTAAATCTAATAACAAATCATTTGTTGTTTTTGACGATAATTCACAACAATCCTCTATTGTTGCTGGTGGTTTATATAATCCTGTGACTTTAAAACGCTTCACACCAGTTTGGAAAAGTGAGAAGCAGTTAGATTTAGCATTGCCTGTTTATCAAAAATTAGAAAAAGACTTAAAGATTCAATTAGATTATAAGATTGCTGTAAAACGTAGGTTTGCATCTATTGAAGAACAAAACGATTGGTTTTCAAGATCAGATAGACCAGGATTAAAACCTTTTTTAAATACAACCTTATCAGAAAATAATAACCCAAAAATTAAAGCTGAATTTAAATTAGGCGAAGTATTACAAACTGGACGTATAGATACAAAGTTGTTGATTAAAAAATACAGACAAGCATTAAGTAAAAATGAGCTTTTTATTACCAATCGTTTTGATTATGATAAACTAATAATGGATGATAATGGTATTCAGTATAAAAATATAAGAGCTAAGCATATTATCTTTGCAGAAGGTTTTGGAGTAAAGAGAAATCCGTTTTTTAACCAATTACCATTACAAGGCTCTAAAGGACAATTATTGACCATCCATGCACCAGATTTAAATTTAGACTACGTTTTAAAATCCAGTGTATTTATCATTCCGTTAGGTGATAATATGTATCGTATAGGCGCTACATACGAACAAAACGACAAAACCAATAAAACTACACAAGAAGCAAAAGAACTGCTCTTAAACAGGCTTAAGACGTTTACAGATTTTGATTTTGAAGTAGTCAATCATGTTGCAGGAGTAAGACCTACTGTTAAAGATAGAAAACCATTGGTAGGAAGGCATCAAACCCATAATAATGTATATGTTTTAAACGGAATGGGATCTAGAGGCGTCATGATTGCTCCATATATAGCAAATCAACTCTATAATTGTATTGAAAATAATACTCCTCTAGACTCAGAGATTGATTGTTCTAGATTTAATTAATGTTTAGTATCAGAAAGCTTGTTTTTTGAAGCAATAGTTTTATCATAACTCATAAAAATATTAATCCAAATATTTCTGGAAAGCCTTATAATTATTGGGTAAAAGACAATCATAGTTCCAATTATTGTAATAAAAGCGGTATTTAATGTCGTTTTTAAAAACAAATAACTTACAACAAAAGCTGCTACTGCAAATGCAATTCCAACACCATAACTTACATACATAGAACCATAAAAAAAAGAAGGTTCGATTTTATATTTAGTATGACAATTGCTACAACGGTCATGCATGCTAAATAATTTATTTATATGATATGGATTTGGATGAGTATACATAGATTCCTCATGACATTTAGGACATTTTCCTGTAAAAATACCATATAACTTAGAGCCTTTTTTAAACATAATAATTGTGTACTTTTGCAATTCGAAAAAAACAATGTTGAAGCTAAAAAACTTCTAATACAAAATTAAGTTTTATTCGATCAATAGTAAGTAACATAAGTCACAAATCCATGCTAAATATTCATAATTTATCAATTTCATTTCAAGGAGAATATCTATTTGAAGATATTACTTTCAAATTAGGAAATGGAGATAGAGTTGGACTTATTGGTAAAAATGGTGCAGGAAAGTCAACCATGCTAAAGATTTTGTCTAAAGAAATGGAACCAGATTCAGGTCAAATAGCAGCAGATAAAGAATTGAAGATTGGCTTTTTGAAACAGGATATCGATTTTACTTTTGGACGTACAGTATTAGAGGAGTCATATGAAGCGTTTACCGAAATTAAAGCATTAGAAGCTAAGTTAAAATCTATAAATTCTCAATTGGCAGAGCGAACAGATTACGAAAGCGAAGCCTATCACGATTTGATGGTAGAGTTAAACGAAATCCAGCATCAATACGAAATTATAGGTGGTTATAACTACCAAGGTGAAACAGAAAAAATCTTACAAGGATTAGGGTTTAAGCGTGACGATTTTAATAAACTAACAGATACCTTTTCTGGTGGGTGGCGCATGCGTATTGAATTAGCCAAATTGTTACTTCAAAACAACGATGTGTTATTGTTAGATGAGCCTACTAACCACTTAGATATAGAGTCAATAATTTGGTTAGAAGGTTTTTTAAAAAATTATCCTGGTGCAGTAGCAATTGTATCACACGATAAAATGTTTTTAGATAATGTTACTAACCGAACTATCGAAATTTCTTTAGGCCGCATTTATGATTATCCAAAACCATATACTAAGTATTTAGTACTTCGTGAGGAGATTAGAACACAACAATTAGCCTCTCAAAAAAATCAGCAAAAACAGATTGAGCAAACAGAAAAGCTAATCGAAAAGTTTCGTGCTAAGGCCAGTAAAGCTACTATGGCACAATCCTTAATAAAAAAACTGGATAAGATTGATAGAATAGAGGTGGACGAAGATGATAATAGCGTGATGACCTTAAACTTTCCAGTTTCTATTATACCAGGGAAAGTAGTTGTAGAAGCTGAAAATGTGTCTAAAAGCTATGGGGAAAACCACGTATTGAGTGATGTAAATTTAATGGTGGAACGTGATATAAAAACAGCTTTTGTTGGACAAAATGGTCAAGGAAAATCAACTCTAGCAAAAATTATTGTAGGCGAATTAAAACATGAAGGCAAATTAAAACTAGGACATAACGTACAAATCGGTTATTTTGCCCAAAATCAAGCCGAATATTTAGACGGAAGCAAAACCGTTTTAGACACCATGATTGATGCTGCTAATGAAACCAACAGAAGCAAAGTCCGTGACATTTTAGGCTCTTTTTTATTTAGGGGAGAAGAAGTAGATAAATACGTTAGAGTTTTGTCAGGTGGCGAGCGTAACCGTTTGGCATTAGCAAAGCTAATGTTACAACCGTTTAATGTATTGGTTATGGATGAACCAACCAATCACTTAGATATAAAATCAAAAAATGTTTTGAAAGAAGCATTACAGCGATTTGAAGGGACACTCATATTAGTATCTCATGATAGAGATTTTTTACAAGGGTTAACCAATACCGTTTTTGAATTTAAAGACGGAAGCATCAAAGAATATTTAGGCGATATAGATTTTTATTTAGAACAACGCAACGTTCAAAATTTAAGAGAAGTAGAAAAGCGTACAGTGGTTAAAGCTGAAGCAAAAACAACACCTAAACAATCTTATGAAGATCAAAAGAAGCTAAAATCTTTAAATAATAAACTTAGTAATTGTGAGTCAAAAATCAGTCAACTTGAAAAAGAAATCAAAGAGATTGATGTAGAATTGGCAACCAATTATGACGAAACAGTTTCTAAACCTAACTTTTTTGATCATTACCAAGCTAAAAAAGATAAGCTTGAAAAGCTAATGGAAAATTGGGAGACTATTACTCTGGAACTAGAACAATTTTCATAATTAGTTTTTTACTTTTCTAATACACCATCAAGCTAAATTAAAATTAGCAGAGCTGCAAGTACTTCAATTAAGTGGCGAGTTACTAAATGTAGATTTTTAAACGCTGATAATCAGTTGTGTAGTATATCGATACTTGTAGAATGATTTTTAATAAAATACACACTTAATCGGTAAAAAACCTCTTTTCAACATCAAAATGTTAAATTTTTAAGCAGTTAATCGAATCAATTTGTTTTTAATCTTGTTTAAGGTTAGTTTTATATTCTATTAGACCCCAAATCTATAAACCTATGAAAACCTTAAAATTAACTTTTGCTTTTTTACTTGTAGCATGTTTTTCTTTTGCTAACGTTTCAAACTCAGAAAAACAAGCTTTAATAGCATTATATAATCAAACCAATGGAGCCCAATGGACAAACTCTTGGGATCTGGATGCCTCAATAGATACTTGGCATGGTGTAACCATCATAGATTCTAAAGTTGTAAGTCTAAATTTATCTTTCAACAACTTACAAGGTCAAATACCAGCAGAGATTGGACAATTGTCTAATTTACAAGTGTTAAATTTAAGTTTCAATAAATTAAATGGAAGTTTACCAGAGTCTATCTCTAAGCTGCAGGAACTATATTCGCTTCAATTATTTTTAAATAGATTAGAAGGACCTATTCCAAATTGGATAGGTAGTTTAAGTAACCTAGAATTTTTAGCGTTACATAGCAATAAGTTTACAGGAAAAATTCCAGAAGAAATTTCAAACTTAAAAAACTTAAAAAAATTAGAATTAGGTAGTAACTTTTTAGAAGGCAACATACCTTATTCAATAAAAAAATTAAAAAACTTACAGATTTTAAGTCTTATAGACAATCAATTAGATGGTGAAATTCCTGAGAGTTTAGTAGAATTAACTAATCTTGAAGAGTTAGTATTGTCAAGTAATAACTTATCTGGTTCTTTACCATTTGAGTTATCGCAATTATCTAAATTAACACTGTTAATGGTAAGTGATAATCAACTTAATAACGAGTATGTTACTGTAGTTGATGATGCACCTACAAAAGTAACTTTGTTTTTAGAAGACGAAGAAATGGCAAGCAAAAACTAAAGTTTTATTAAAAATAGATATAAAATAGTCAACCTTTGGTTGGCTATTTTTATTTTTGGTAAAAAGTAAAATATGTTCGAACATTATTTTCAGTGTCCTTACTGTTGGGAAACCATTTCTATGTTACTAGATCCTAGCATATCAAAACAAACCTATGTAGAGGATTGTGAAGTGTGTTGTAATCCAATACAAATCACACCACAATTTGAAGACACAGAACTTATTGGTTTTGATGCGATTAATATCGAACAATAAAAATTTTAAAATTATGCTTGCAATATCTAAAAAGCATTGTATATTTGCAGTCCGAAATGTTTTGGTCGGCATTATGAACCGAAAGTTAAAAGTTAAGTAAAACATTTAAAATACAAATCGCGGGATAGAGCAGTAGGTAGCTCGTCGGGCTCATAACCCGAAGGTCACTGGTTCGAGTCCAGTTCCCGCTACTAAAAAAAGCTTCACTTTTTTGTGAAGCTTTTTTACTTATATACGTTTTTTGTCACTATCATTTTCTTTTTCTTCAATTTTAGGAATTATAGCGCGTTGCTGATTAAAAAACTGTTGTTGCATAGCTTCCATACGCTGTCTAATACTTTCTAAGTCTGGAAAATCTGTTGTCATTTTATTTGAAAAAAACGAGTCAGAAAAAAACAGATTCATTATAGAATCTTGATTTTTAAAGTTAGAAAATTCAGAAAATCCAAAATTAGAAAATTGTTGTTTCATCCTAGATTGCATAGCGCTAAATACACTATCCACTTCCATACTATCAAATTGTTTTAAATGACTAGAGCTAGAAGACCAACTGTAAATAGAGTCATATCTAATCACATTACCGTTTTCATCGACTTCTTTATTAACTTTCCAACTTACCTTGGGTTTAATAGTGTCCATAGACGTTTCAGTTTTTATAATATCCTCTTTAAGATTGTCAGTGTCTTGACCATTACAACTAGTAGCTAAAATTGCTACTAATGAAAATAAGATTAGTTTTTTCATTTTTATACAATTTTAAATTTCACTGAAAGTATATAAACAAAAAAAATGCAATGTGGAATTTGACTTACATTTTGTCAGATATTTTATTTTTGCAGCATGTTAGATAATTTTAATAACGAATTTTTTGGAATAGGCATCCAAAATGGAAAAACTCCAGAAAACCTAGGCGTATTGTGGAGATCGGCTCAAAATTTAGGTGCAAGTTTTATTTTTACCATAGGTAATCGATATGCTAAACAAGCTTGCGATACCCATAATGCTGTAAAAGCAATGCCATACTATCATTATAACAATTTTGAAGATTTTTACAACCATTTACCAAAAGGAACGCGATTAGTTGGTGTCGAGTTAACAGAGCAAGCAATTCCGTTAGAAACGTTTAATCATCCCAGAAGATGTGTATATTTATTAGGTGCAGAAGATCATGGATTGTCAAAAGCTGCAATCAAAAAATCACATTTTTTGGTTAAATTTAAGTCTCAATTAAGTTTAAATGTGTCTGTAGCTGGAAGTATTGTGATGTATGATAGAGGAATTAACAAACCAAGGTCGTAACTTTGTGTTGTATTAAATAAGTTAAAATGAAACATAAAGCAGGTTTTGTAAATATCATAGGTAACCCAAATGTTGGAAAGTCAACTTTAATGAATGCATTTGTAGGTGAAAAGCTATCTATAATCACTTCTAAAGCACAAACAACTAGACACAGAATTTTAGGTATAGTTAATGGTCAAGATTTTCAGGTTATTTTAAGTGATACTCCTGGAATTATAAAACCAGCGTATCAATTACAAGCCTCAATGATGGATTTTGTAAAATCCGCTTTTGACGATGCGGACGTTTTAATTTATATGGTTGAGATTGGCGAAAAAGAATTAAAAGACGAAGCCTTTTTTAAAAAAATAACCAACGCTAAAATACCTGTTTTACTGTTGCTAAATAAAATTGATAAATCCAATCAAGAACAGTTAGAAGAACAAGTACAATTGTGGGCTGAAAAAGTGCCAAATGCAGAGATTATTGCAATTTCCGCTTTAGAAGGCTTCAATGTAAAAGAAGTCTTTGATAAAATTATTGAACTACTTCCTGAATCTCCAGCTTACTACCCTAAAGATCAACTAACGGACAAGCCAGAACGATTTTTTATAAATGAAACCATTCGTGAAAAAATATTGATGCATTATAAAAAGGAAATCCCTTATGCTGTAGAGATTGATACTGAGGAGTTTTTTGAAGAAGAAAACATCATCCGAGTACGTTCTGTAATTATGGTAGAGCGCGAGACCCAAAAAGGAATTATTATAGGTCATAAAGGTGCTGCTTTAAAACGTGTTGGAGTTGAAGCTAGGAAGGATTTAGAAAAATTCTTTGGCAAGCAAATTCATTTAGAGCTATATGTAAAAGTTAATAAAAACTGGAGAAGTAACCAGCGACAATTAAAACGTTTTGGTTATAACCAATAGTGTTATTCATCTAATACTTCACTCATAAAGGTATACAAATCGGTCATTTCTTTTTGATTTGAAGATTTGCTTACACGTCCAGAAAAGTATAACACAAACCAAATAATAACCATCAATACCATGCCCCAAAGTTGTAATTGGTAGTCCTCCTTTAATGCATAGTTTGAGTAAGCCCAAATACAAAACGCAATAAATAATCCAGCAACCGCAAAGTGTAAAAACATAAATAAAGTCCAAACGGTTGGATTAGGACCAAACAAACCATAAAGTTGACTTTTATTTTGGTCTATTTCGTTTATTTCTAAATGTAATTGAGGTGACCAAAATTGTTGTTGTGCTTTTGGTAACTTGATAAACACATGGTCATCAACTCTTGAGACAATATATCGATTTTGATTGTGTTTTTTATGTTCAAAAGCTTCTAAAACAGAGGTGTGGCTTTTGTCTAATTCAATTTTAAATCGTGGACGTAGTACGATATCGTTTAGATTCTCATTCATAATAAACTCATAATGAATGTAAAATACTACTTTTTCTCAAACTAAACACTACCTTTGCACTCGCTTACAGGATATGTAATGCAGATAAAATTTTGAAATATGAGTAATATAGTAGCAATAGTAGGAAGACCAAACGTGGGTAAATCCACTTTTTTTAATAGACTAATCCAACGTCGTGAAGCCATAGTAGATGCGGTGAGTGGTGTGACTAGAGATAGGCATTACGGAAAAAGTGATTGGAACGGAAAAGAATTTTCGTTAATCGATACTGGTGGTTATGTAAGAGGAAGTGATGATATCTTTGAAGCAGAAATCGATAAGCAAGTAGAATTAGCTATTGATGAAGCAGACGCCATTATATTTATGGTAAATGTTGAAGATGGAGTAACAGGAATGGATGAAGATGTGGCTAGATTACTTCGTAAAGTGACAAAACCAGTATTTTTAGTCGTTAATAAAGTAGATAATGGTAAGCGTGCTGAAGATGCTGTAGAGTTTTATAGCTTAGGTTTAGGCGACTATTACACTATTGCAAGTATTAATGGAAGTGGAACTGGAGACTTACTAGATGCTTTGGTTGAAGCATTACCTGAAGTAGAAGAGGACGAAGAAGAAGAAGTACTACCGCGTTTTGCTGTAGTAGGTCGTCCAAATGCTGGAAAATCTTCATTTATTAATGCTCTAATAGGCGAAGATAGATACATTGTAACAGATATTGCTGGTACAACCAGAGACGCTATAGATACTAAATATAATAGGTTTGGATTTGAATTTAATTTAGTTGATACAGCAGGAATCCGCAAAAAATCTAAAGTAAAAGAAGATTTAGAATTTTATTCTGTAATGCGAAGCGTTAGAGCTATTGAGCATAGTGACGTGTGTTTATTAGTTGTTGATGCTAATAGAGGGTTTGATGGACAAGTACAGAATATTTTTTGGTTGGCAGAACGCAACAGAAAAGGTATAGTTATTTTGATAAATAAGTGGGATTTGGTAGAAAAAGATCATAAATCTACTAACGAATTTGAAAAACACATCCGCAAACAAATAGAACCTTTTACAGATGTACCAATTGTATTTATATCAGCTTTAACTAAGCAACGTATTTTTAAAGCTATTGAAACTGCTGTGGAAGTCTATAAAAATAGATCTAAGCGTATTAAAACAAGCGAACTTAACGAGACCTTACTTCCTATTATAGATAATTATCCACCACCTGCTTATAAAGGTAAATTTGTAAAAATTAAATACATTATGCAACTGCCAACACCGCAACCGCAATTTGCTTTTTTCTGTAATTTACCACAATATGTACGTGATCCTTACAAACGTTATCTAGAAAATAAACTACGTGAAATTTATGATTTTAAAGGTGTACCAGTAAGTGTATACATGCGAAAAAAATAATTTTTACATAAATTAAAAGGATTTTACTTTTTAAAAATTCTGGATTATTAAGATTTTTTTATCACAAAATGGCAATAAAAATAGGTACATTTATCGTTAGTTAAGTGTATGATGAATTTTAAAAGCATTTTCTTTCTCTGTTTGTTTTTAGCCTATTGTGTTAGTGGTTACAGCCAAGACAATCCGCCTACAATCACTGCAACGGGTTTAAATCAATATTGTCCAGGAGAAGCTGTGCCGATTGTGGATAGTGTTACTATTACAGATCCTGATCCAGGAGATACAACTTTAGATATCATAGTTATACAAATTTCGCAAGGATATAGTTCTGTTGAAGATGAATTGGTTTTGAGTGGTGTACACCCTAATATTTCTAGCTCTTGGGATTCATCCCTAGGCCAATTAACCTTATCTGGTAACGCTACTTTTGCAGAATATGAAGCTGCTATTGAAGCAGTAAATTTTCAGACTACACAGATATTATTTTTAGGGGATAAATTTTTTTCGATAAATATTGGTAATGCCAATTACTTACCTACAACGGGTCATTATTATTTTTATGTAGAAAGTTTGGGTATTACATGGGAACAAGCAGAAGCCAATGCTAGTACAGCTACTTTTTTTGGTTTACAAGGATATTTAGCAACGTTAACTACGCCTCAAGAATCACAGTTGGCAGGCACACAGAGTCAAGGAACTGGATGGATTGGAGCTACCGATGAAGAAACAGAAGGTGTTTGGAAATGGGTAACTGGACCAGAAGCTGGTACTGTGTTTTGGATTGGAGATTTTAATGGTGCACCACAAAATGGTGAATTTAGTTTTTGGAATATAGGAGAGCCTAATGATTTTGGAGGTAATGAGGATTATGCTCATATTACAGATCCTAGCATAGGTTTTCCTGGAGCTTGGAACGATTTGCCAGTAACAGGCTCTTTAGAAGCTGGTAATCCATATCAACCACAAGGATATTTAGTAGAATTTGGAGGTATGCCAGGAGATCCTGTGGTTAATTTGTCTACAAGTACATCCATGATTATGCCAAGAATATTAAGTGTTAATAATACAGATGGATGTGCAAACGAGCCAATAGAACTATCAGTAACAGCTAATACAGATACTGTGTTTTGGTTTGAAGGTCAAACCTCTACGACTGTTCTAAACGAAGGATTAAATTACAGTGCAACAGTATCAAGTTTAACAGTCTTCTGGGTTGCACCTGTATTTGATGGCTGCTCCTCTACAGGAATTAGAATACCTATAATTGCATCAGTCGATGCTACTCCTGAAGTAAATGATATTACAATTTCTCAATGTGATGATACCCTAATTAGTGATGGTATAACCGTATTTAATTTAAATACATATTCTGAAAGCTTTGCTGGTGTTGAAACCGATGACAGAGAGATAAATTATTATTTTGATATTGGATTAACTCAACCTATAAATGGTGATAACTATGCCAATGTAACTAATCCACAAATTATTTTTGTTGAAGTCATTAACACAGATACTGGTTGTACTGATGTTGCAGAAATTACTTTAGAGGTTAACACTAGCTTAGTCAATGATGTTACGTTGCAAGCCTGTGATGATGATATAGCTGATGGTATTACAACCTTTGTTTTATCTGATGCTGATAGTCAGATTTTAGGAGGTTTACCAGCAAATTTAACCACAGCGTTTTATTCTACCTACAATGATGCTTTGTTAGGCCAAAATCCATTGTCAAATACTTTTGATAATACCATCCCATATAACCAAACTATATACACCAGAGTCTCTGAAGATAACAGTTGCTATGGTATTGCAGAGGTGTTTTTGGTTGTTAATCCTATTCTGCCCATTGAAAACAACGAGGTTGTTTATTATTGTACTAACCTATTTCCAAATACAATTACTTTATCAACTCAGGTTACAGATCCTAACTATAGTTTTATTTGGTCAACAGGTGACACTACTTCAGCAATTCAGGTAAACCAAGAAGGAGCCTATACTGTTGATATTATAAATAACAATACACTTTGTTCTCAAACAAAAGTATTTACAATATTAAATTCTAATGTAGCTACAATAGATTCAGTTAATGTTATCGATGTATCTCAAAATAATTCTATAACAATTAATGTTAGTGGAGAAGGTACTTACGAATATGCATTAAATTTTAATGGACCATATCAAGCATCTAACGTATTTAATAATATTGAGGCTGGAGAATACACAGTATATATTAAAGACACCAAAAGCGATTGTGGTACTATATCTATAACAGTTTACGTTTTAGGTTATCCTAAATTTTTCACACCAAATGATGATAATATAAACGATACTTGGCAAATTAAAGGGATACCCTCAAATTTTCAAGCAACATTTAGGGTTAATATTTATAATCGTTTTGGTAAGTTACTTTATACCATGGATAATCCTAATGATAGTTGGGATGGAAAATTCAATGGTATCAAATTACCTACTTCAGATTATTGGTTTACTGCGTTTCTTGCTAGAGGAAAATACTTTACGGGTCATTTTACTCTTAAAACAAATTAAAACTACTTTTTTATGTTTCTTTTAAGACCACTAGTACTAGAACAATGTTATTTTCGTTTAACAAAATAAATAGCTTCTAACTAAGCTTTTAATAGATCAATCAAAACCCATGCAAAAACTAATCACTATTGCTGCACTTTTGTGTATTTCAATTTCATTTGGACAATCTAAAAATTTCAAGATTAGCGGTCAGATTTTTGCAGACTTAGACAAAATGCCACTAGAAGCAGCAACAGTATATATAGAGCGAGTTAAAGATAGTAGTCTAGTAACCTATACCATTTCAGAAAAAGACGGATCATTTAATCTCGAGGATGCCACTTCAGAAGACAGCTTAAATCTATTAGTATCTTACGTAGGTTATAAATCATTTAAACAAAAAATTGCAATTGATAAAGCTGTTATTGTTATTCCTAAAATTAATTTACAAATTAGCAATGCATTAGACGAGGTGTTAATTAAATCATCAGCTCCAATTACTATTAAAAAGGATACCTTAGAATTTAATGTAAGTTCTTTCAAAACAAAAAAAGATGCTACTGTAGAGGATTTACTAAAACAACTCCCTGGAGTTGAAATAGATGAAGAAGGAAAGATTAAGGTAAATGGAAAAGAGGTGAATAAAATACTGGTAAACGGAAAGCCTTTTTTTGGTAATGATCCATCCATAACAATCAAAAATTTAACAAAAGAAATCGTTGAAAAAATTCAAGTAGTCGATACTAAAACTAAAAGTGAAGCTTTTACAGGTGAAGAAGGCGATAAAGAGAATAAAACTATAAACCTTACTATTAAAGAAGAAAATAATAAAGGTGTTTTTGGTCGTGTGGCAGCAGGAGTAGGTACAGATAAGCGATACGAATTTGCAGGTATGTTCAACCGGTTTGATAACGACCAACGTATAAGTGTTTTAGTGGGAGGAAACAATATCAATTCACCAGGTTTTAGTTTTGGTGAAATAGAAAAAATGTTTGGTAATGGAGGCTCAACTTGGTTTAGTAGTAATGGATCCTTCAGTGTAAATGGGCGACAATTTGGAGGTGGACAAGGTATTACAACTTCCAATTTAGCAGGTGCAAATTATGCGGATGCCATAGGCGAAAAGACAGAAGTAGCAGCAGATTACTTTTTTTCTAATAGTAACTCGGAAAATGAAACTGCATCACAACGTGAAACTATTTTATCAGACTCAAGATTTTTTTCAAATTCTAATTCAAGTTCTAGTAATGACACTAGAAGTCATACTATAAATTCTGATTTTGAAATTAAAATTGATACCACATTAATGATTAATATCAAACCAACATTTACAACGTCTAATAGCACTACAGATTTTAAGAGTCAAGACGAAACGTTAAACGAAGACCAGAACTTAACTAACCAATCCGTTTTAAACTCGTTTGTAGAAAATAACATTAAAAACTTGTCTAACGAAATTAGTGCCACAAAAAAGTTTGGCAATAAGGGAGCATTTTTAAGATTTGGTTTGGATAATAGTTTTAATACTAATGAAAGTGAAGATTTTATTAATTCTAATACCGAGATTTTTGGAACTAATCCTGAAACTATAAACAGAAACCAATTGACGGATGGTGATAATAAAAGTAATAATTTTCAAACAGACATAAGTTACAGATTACCAATTAAAGACAAAGAGTTATTTATAAATTTTGATTACGAATATCAACGCAATAAAGACGAAAACATTCAAAGTACATTTGATTTTAATACTGTCTCCAATGATTACGATATTTTTAATGAATCACTTAGTACAGATTTTGAATATACAGATATAAGAAGTACTCCAGGTATTAGTTTAAGTTACCGTAAAGAAAAATGGTCTGCACGTTTTGGAGCAGATTATGTATTTAGAACTTTAAAAAACCAAGATGGATTAAGACCACAATTTAATGTAGAGCGTGATTTTAAAGCTATAGAATTAAACTCTAATTTTAATTATAGATTTAATAAAAAAGCTTCAATTTATGCTAGTTATAGATTGACTAATAATCCACCTTCTCTAAGACAGTTACAAGCGTTTGAAGATGTATCAAATCCTTTAAATACTGTAATTGGTAATCCTAATCTAGAACCTACAAACGAACATAGAATTTACTTAGGTTTTAATGCTTACAATTGGCAAGAACGTACTGGGTTTTATATGTACGCCAACATAACAAAACGCCAAAATGCTGTAGTGTCTAGAACCACAATTGATCCAGAAACGTTAAAGCGTATTACAACTTATGATAATGTGGACGGTAACCAAAATGGTTACTTTGGTGTAGATTACAGTAAGCGATTTAAAATAGATTCATTACAATCTCTGCGTATTAAAATTGGTAATTGGTCAAATTTTTCAAAAAATATCAACTATAATAACGATGTGCTATATGCAAGCAATGTGTTAAGTACAACGCCAAATATTGGTATTGACTATGTTTATACTAGTGTTTTTGAATTTAAACCACGTTACCGTTTGTCATTTACTAATAATAGATATGATATTGAAGCTTTTGAAGACCGTAATTTTACGTCCCATAATTTAGTCTTAAATACTGCTTTCTTTCTTCCAAAAGGATTTGAATGGCGAAATGACATCACTTATAATTATAATCCAAACATCGCAGATGGCTTTCAAAAAGATGCTTGGTTTTGGAATGCAAGTGTATCCTATTCAGTATTAAAAGATAAAGGATTGTTAACCTTAAAGGTTTATGATTTGTTAAACCAAAACACTAATGCTAGGCGTATCGCTACTCAGGATTATATTCAAGATACTCAAAGTACTGTATTGCGTCAATACTTTATGCTTAATTTTAGTTGGAAATTTAATAGCTTAGGTGCAAAAGGAGAAACATCAGGAAATGGACATTACTACATCGATTAATGCCATTTTATTTTTATCGAATCTAATGCTCGAAGTACTCCTTCAAAATAGTTATCTTCTTTAAAATAAGGGATTAATATATTTTCTATTAAATCATAACAAACAGCGTCAGTTAAAATTTTTTCTGTTCCGTAGCCAGTTGCAAACGCAACTTGTCTATCCATTTTAGAAATTAATAATAGTAATCCATTATTTTTTTCAGCTTGCCCAACACCAAGTGTTTGACCAATTTTTGTAGCATAAAATAAAGCATTTTGGTTGTTTGGAATGGAATCAATAACATAAACACAAATTTGATTTGTGCTAGTGTTTTCATAATCAATAATAACTTTTGAAATAGAATCTACTTCTTTGTCAGAAAACAAAAATGCATGATCTTGTACAACTGATGGATTAGCGATTATTGAGGTTTCTTTGTCACTTTTGCATGAAATAAAATAAGTAAAAACTAATAAAAGTGTAAGAAAACGCATTGTATTTAGATGTTTAATGAAGTTTATTAATATAAGAGCAAACATTGCTTACTAAACGCTGAACATTGTAAAAACTATATTTTACCATCCTCCAGAAGCACCTCCACCACCAAAGCCACCTCCACCGAAGCCACCACCAAATCCGCCTCTTCCAAAGCCACCTCCAGAAGAACCGCCAAAACCACCACCAAAGCCACCAGAGCCACTTCTGTAGCCACCTCGACCAGAATTACTTAATATAATTGCTTCAAGTATATCTCGTGTAGTATTGCGACCTCCTCCAAAACTATCAGTGTTATTTCCTCCTCTACGGTTTTTTGAAATGGAAATTAAAATAATGATAAATACAATAATTAAAAAGAATATAACTCCTATAGGAAATCCTTGAGATTGACCTTGACGTGTTCCTTGGTATTCTCCTAATAGTGTGTCAATAATAGCATCAACACCACTATTTAAACCACCATAATAATCGTTTTGTTTAAAATAAGGTATGATATCATACTCAATAATTCTAGAACACATCACGTCTGTTAGCAAGTGTTCTACACCTTCACCAGTACTAATATTTATTTTTCTATCATCTTTTGCCAGTAGAATAAAAACACCATTATCTTTATCTGCACTTCCACCAATTCCCCATTGTTCTCCCCATTGAGCTCCTAAATAGTTGATATACTCGCCTTCAGTAGAAGGTATAATGGCAATAACTATTTGGGTTGAGGTGGTATCAGAGTATTTTACAAGTTTATTTTCTAAGGTTTGTTTTTGACTGTCAGTTAGTAAACCTATATAGTCATATACAGCATCAGGATTAGCTTTAGTAGGCTTTTCAGGTATTTTATATTGTGCAAACCCATTACTAAAAGAAAGTAATGTCAATAAAACAACTAGTTTTCTAAGTTTGAGTAAAAACTGCTTACTGAATTCCGAACACTGCATACTAGCCATCATCCTTTAGAAATCGTATTTGATAGTTCATTAGTGTTGAAATCATCTACAGGAAAATGTGCTTTTAACTGTTGTCCTGCATGCAATACACCATCAACTAAACCTTGTTTAAAAGCACCATTTTTAAAATGTGCTTCAATTATGGATTTAGTGTCATCCCAGAAGTTTTTCGGGACTACTTTATTAATACCTTCATCACCATAAATACCAAACTTATGGTCGTTTACAGCTACATAAATTAAGACACCATTTCTGTCTCTAGTATTATGCATTTTTAAAACGGAAAACACCTCTAGTGCTCGTGCTTCAACATTTGCATTACAGGTGTTTTCAATATGTATTCTTATTTCTCCGGACGTATGATCTTCTGCTACGCGAATAGCTTCAACAATCTCTTGCTCTTCAATAGCTGTTAAAAAAGATTCTACGTCTTCAGGTATCATATTAATTTATTTTAGTCAAATTTAAATTCAACATTTGGAACATTTTCAGAGCCTGGATCAGCTTTATAGCGTGCCATTTCTTTAAATCCAAATAGACTAGCTAGAATCTTATTTGGGAATTTGGTAGTATAAATATCATACTTATTCACAGCTTCATTATATCTGTCTCTAGCAATATTTATTCTGTTTTCAGTACCTTCTTGTTGCTTTTGAAAATCTCTAAACTGATCCGTAGTTTTTAATTCTGGATAGCGCTCAAAAGAGGCAATAAGTCTACTAAACGATCCACTTAATTGGCTTTGCGCTTTTTGAAACATCTCAAGCTTCTCTGGTGTCAAATCGTTTACATCAATATTTACTGATGTTGCTTTCGATCTTGCTTCAATCACTTCATTTAGTGTTTTTCTTTCAAAGTCTGCAGACCCTTGTACAGTACTTATAACGCTACTGTATAAGTCGTTTCGTCTTTGGTATGTACTTTCTACATTAGACCAAGCTGTTTTTGCATTAGCTTCTAATGTAACAGCTTCGTTGTTTACGCCTACACCCCAAGAATATAAAGCAAAAGCTATAATTCCTATAATAATTAAAGGCACAAGTAGTTTTTTCATAATAGTTGGTTTTAAAGTTGTTCTTTTAATTTAATTAATTGATTCTTAACACCTTCTAATTTAGTTATAATTTCAAAATTGTTAAGGGTTTTCTTTTTTTCTTCTTTTAAATGAATTTTTGCACCTTCTAAAGTAAATCCACGTTCTTTTACCAAATGATAAATTAATTGTAAATGTTTAACATCTTCTGGTGTAAACTTACGATTGCCTTTTGCAGTTTTTTTGGGTTGAAGCACATCAAATTCTTTCTCCCAAAATCTAATTAAAGAGGTGTTAACACTAAAGGCTTTGGCAACTTCACCAATAGTGTAATATCGTTTTTCTGGAAGGTCAATAATCATTAATCTAAAGATTGATTTTCTAAAGAAGCACGTTCTAGCAATTTGTTGAATTCTTCAGGTGTTAAACTTCCGTAATAGAAATTAATTGGATTGATTCTGTCACCATCTTTAAAGATTTCATAATGTAAATGTGGTGCTTCAGATCGTCCTGTGCTTCCAACAAAGCCAATTAAATCACCACGTTTTACTCGCTGATTTTTTTGGACATTGTATTTGTATAAATGTGCATATAATGACGTATAACCATAACCATGGTTTATTCTTATGTGTTTTCCGTATCCAGCAGAGTTGCTGTCTGCACGCTCAACAACTCCATCTCCAGATGCATAAACTGGTGTGCCTCTTGGTGCTGTAAAATCCATTCCCCAATGCATTTTTCTTAATTTAGTAAAAGGGTCAGATCGCATTCCATAACCAGAAGCCATTCTAGTTAAATCTTTATTATTTACAGGTTGTATGGCTGGAATAGCCAATAATAATTTTTCTTTTTCTTCAGCTAAAACAGCAATTTCATCTAACGATTTGGATTGTACGACAATTCGTTTAAGTAATTTGTCAATACGTTTATTGCTATTTATAATTAACTCAGAATTATCGTAGCCTTCTAATTTTTTATATCTATTTACACCTCCAAAACCAGCTTTGCGTTGTTCTTCTGGTATTGGATTAGCTTCAAAATATAAACGGTAAATCGCATTGTCACGATCTTCAATATTTGCTAAAACGGTTTCTGCTTGTTCCATTTTTTTGTTTAGCAAATCATATTGTAATTCTAAATTAGAAAGTTCACGTTTTAATGCCTTTTCTTTTGGAGACTCAAAATAATGACTACCAATAAAAATAAAAAGAAATCCAAATAATGCAGACGCTAAAATAAATATAGAGATATACTTAAACGTTCGTCTTTTTCTACGCTCAATTTTCTTGTAAGAGAGCGTTTCAGAATCATAATAATATTTTACCTTACTCATTATCTAATTTATACTATTTTTGCAGTTGTTAAGGCTGAATTTTTCAGCCATCAAAATAGTAACGTATAACAAATATATAAATTGTTTTATTAAGCCTTAAGCTAATGCAAACAAGATTATTAACATTATAGCATGAACTCTCAAGACATACGCGCAACATTCCTAAATTTTTTTAAAGACAAAAAACATAGTATTGTACCTTCTGCACCAATGGTTCTAAAGGATGATCCAACATTAATGTTTGTAAATTCTGGTATGGCGCCTTTTAAAGAGTTTTTCTTAGGAAATGCACAACCAAAAAATAACCGTATTGCAGATACTCAAAAATGTCTAAGAGTGTCTGGTAAGCACAATGATTTAGAAGAGGTTGGTTATGATACGTATCATCACACCTTATTTGAAATGTTAGGTAATTGGTCTTTTGGTGATTATTTTAAAAAAGAAGCAATTGCTTGGGCTTGGGAGTTATTGACAGAAGTTTACAATATTGATAAAGACATTTTATACGTCACTGTTTTTGAAGGTAGTGATGACAAGGATAACCTTAAAATGGATACCGAAGCTTATGATATTTGGAAACAATACATCAGCGAAGACCGTATTTTAAAAGGAAACAAAAAAGACAACTTTTGGGAAATGGGTGAGCAAGGACCATGTGGACCTTGTAGCGAAATTCATGTGGATATTCGTACTCCTGAAGAAAAAGCTAAAGTAGATGGTAAATCTTTGGTAAACGAAGATCATCCTCAAGTGGTTGAAATTTGGAACTTAGTTTTCATGCAATATAACCGTAAAGCAGATGGAAGCTTAGAAGGTTTACCAAATAAACATATTGACACAGGAATGGGTTTTGAACGTTTGTGTATGGTTTTACAAGATGTGAAATCTAATTACGACACTGATGTTTTTACTCCTATTATTAGAGAGATTGAAACCATTACTGGAAAAGATTATAATAAAAACGAAAAAATAGATATTGCCATTCGAGTGATTTCTGATCATGTGCGTGCAGTTGCATTTTCTATTGCAGATGGACAATTACCAAGTAATACAGGAGCTGGTTATGTTATACGTCGAATTTTAAGACGTGCAGTCCGTTATGGTTTTACCTTTTTAGATAAAAAAGAACCTTTTATCTACCGTTTGGTCAATGTCTTGACCGAAAAAATGGGTAAAGCATTCCCAGAACTTAAAGCACAAAAGCAATTAATTGAAAACGTTATAAAAGAAGAAGAAACATCTTTTTTACGCACATTAGATCAAGGACTCGCTATTTTAGATCGTATAGTTGATAATGCTACAGATAAGCAAGTGTCAGGATCTAAAGTGTTTGAGTTAAAAGATACCTATGGTTTTCCTGAAGATTTAACAGATTTAATTTTACGCGAAAAAGGATTTTCATACAATAAAGAAGAATATAATAAACGCCTAAAAGAACAACAAGATAGAGGTCGTGAAGCTTCAGAGTTAAAGTCAGACGATTGGACTATATTAATTCAAGATGACGAGCAAGAATTTATTGGTTATGATCAATTAGAAGCTAAAGTCAAGATTACTAAATATCGTAAAGTGGTTTCTAAAAAAGATGGAACCATGTACCAATTGGTATTTAACTTAACACCATTTTACGCAGAAGGTGGTGGGCAAGTAGGTGATAAAGGATATATACAAGCTGCAAATGGTGACGTGTCTTATATAATAGATACAAAAAAGGAGAATAATATAATTATACATTTAACTAAAGAGTTACCTCGTGATGTTAATCAAACTTTTATTGCAAAAGTAGATGAAAAACAACGTTACAGAACCGAGTGTAATCATACAGCAACCCATTTGTTACATCAAGCTTTAAGAGAGGTGCTAGGTGATCATGTAGAGCAAAAAGGTAGTGCAGTACACTCTAAATATTTACGTTTTGATTTCTCACATTTTTCCAAAATGACAGTTGAAGAATTACGTGATGTAGAAAACTTTGTAAATGCACGTATCGAAAGTAAATTACCATTGCAAGAAGGTCGTAATGTGCCAATGGAAAAAGCAATAGCAGAAGGTGCTATGGCGTTATTTGGTGAAAAATATGGTGATGCTGTGCGTACTGTGCGTTTTGGTCAATCTATAGAATTGTGTGGAGGAACACATGTTGATAATACAGCAGATATCTGGCATTTTAAAATTATATCAGAAGGCGCAGTGGCTTCTGGAATACGTCGTATTGAAGCAATTACTAATGATGCAGTTAAGTCTTATTTTCATGAAAACAACAGAACATTTTTTGAAATGAAAGACCTGCTTAATAACGCTAAAGAGCCAGTAAAAGCTTTACAAAATCTTCAAGACGAAAACACAAACCTAAAAAAGCAAATCGAACAGTTGTTAAAAGATAAAGCTAAAAATATTAAAGGCGAATTAAAGTCTGAAATAGTGGAAATTAACGGAGTTAATTTTTTGGCGAAACAACTAGATTTAGATGCTTCAGGAATTAAAGATTTGTGTTTTGAACTAGGTAGTCAGTTTGAAAACCTATACTTATTATTTGCTGCAGAAAATAACGGAAAAGTTATTCTGACCTGTTACATTTCTAAAAATTTAGTTGAATCTAAAGATTTAAATGCTGGAACCATTGTTAGAGAATTAGGAAAACACATCCATGGAGGTGGTGGTGGCCAACCATTTTTTGCAACAGCAGGTGGTAAAAATCCAGAAGGTATAAAAGATGCTCTGGAAGCAGCAAAAACATATATCGTTTAATTTGTTATTACTGCAAAAGTAGAAATCCACATTATGGAATTTCAAACCGAAATAAAACTCAAAAAGCAAGAAGATAATCAAATAGATTATCACTCTAAAGTATTGCTTTTAGGATCGTGTTTTTCGGAGAATATCGGAGAGACTTTCGAGTATTACAAGTTTCAGAACTACATTAATCCATTTGGCGTTTTATTTCATCCTAAAGCAATCGAAACCTTAGTTAGTAATGCTTTAAACGGTAAAAAATATACTGAAAATGATATTTTTTTAAACAATGAACAGTTTCATTGTTATGATGCGCATTCTAGAATAAGCAACCCAACCAAAAGTTTAGTGTTACATCAATTAAATGCTGCTTTACAAAAAACTAATCATTACTTAAAACATGCTACACACGTAGTCATAACCTTAGGTACTGCTTGGGTATATCGTTTACAGGACACTAAACAAATAGTAGCTAATTGCCATAAAATGCCTCAAAAACAATTTGATAAGACATTGTTAAGTGTTGATGATATTCTGTTATCGCTTCAGGTTATAACTAATCAAATAGAAAAGGTAAATCCTAACGTGAATATCATTTTTACAGTATCACCAGTGCGTCATGTAAAAGATGGATTTGTTGAAAATACTCAAAGTAAATCACATTTAATTACAGCTATTCATCAGTTTTTGCATCGTCAATCATCAATCAAAAATCATAAATCGTATTATTTTCCTGCTTTCGAGATTATGATGGATCAATTACGCGATTATCGTTTTTATAAAGAAGACATGATACATCCTAATGCTATTGCCATTCAATTTATTTGGGAACGTTTTAAAGAAGTTTGGATATCAAAATCTGCTGAAGAAACTATTGAAGACGTTACATATATTCAAAAAGGTATTCAACACAAGCCATTTAATCCAAAGTCTGAAGCCCATTTAAAATTTATTGAACAATTAGAATCTAAAAAACAATTATTAGCAATAAAGTTTCCGCAAATTAAGTTTGATTAGATTGTAATCAATTGATTTGTAAGTATTTTAATACGAAAGGTGTGTACAACTAATTAATACTCTTTTGGTCGAAAAAAAAATGAAAAATATATAAACAGCATTACTTTTAAAGTGCTATTAATCAATCTTCATATTAAACACCAACTAACTAATCACCAATCTGATTTTTTAAGTTGGTGTTTTTTGTTTTAAATCTTTCATTTTATTGTATTTAATATAAAAAACATGTTCCGTTTTTATGTATTTTTAACTCATGCGAAAAATTATAATAGGTATTGTCTTAGCGTTTGTTATTTCCTTTATTTTTAAAAAATGTACAGAAGGAAAAACTAACCAAACCATCATAAACGAACATTCGGCATTAATAGCCAAAGAAATTAAAAACGTTGGTAAACTTATTGTTACGGAAGGCTATTTCAGTGATGCTTATAGTTATAAAAATTCTAAACCAATTTTTGCTAATTTAACCTCAAATAAACAGGCTTTAATTATTGTTAATGCAGAAGTTACAGTAGCCTACGATTTAAGTAAAATAGAATTTGCAATTGATAGCACTAATAAAATATTGAAGATTAAATCTATTCCTGAAGAAGAAATTAAAATCTATCCAGAATTAGAATATTACGATATTGAAAGTGGATATTTTAACGAATTTGATGCAGATGATTATAATAAAATAAAAAATATAGTCAAAGAACGAATCACTAAAAAAGTAGAAGCTTCCAACTTACGCATTAACTCAAAAAATAGATTGATTAGCGAGTTGTCAAAATTCTATATACTAACCAACAGTTTGGGTTGGACCTTGCAATACAACGATAACAAGATTGATAATCAAGATAAATTAGAAATTCTTAAATTATAGTTTGTTATAAAGGCTTTGCCATCCTCCACCATTCATGGCTTCCACACCTTGACTACGTAAAATAGCTGCAGCGCTTCCAGATCGCATACCACTAGCACAACAGGTAATAATAGGTTTATTCCATTGTTTTATTTCTGTAGCTTTAGCTTGGATTTGTTGTAAAGGAATGTGTTTTGAACCAGGAATAGCTCCAGAGTCATATTCTGCTTTAGACCTAACATCTAAAACAATAGCACCTTTGTCTTGAAATGATTTAATCTTATCAGCTTTATTCCCAAACAAAAATCCAAATAATCCCATAATGTACTTTTTTATATAAATTTACAATCACAAATATATCAATTTTGAAACAAGCTATTAGCAAAGACAACATTATCCATACTGCAGCTAACTTATTTAAAGATAAAGGATACAGTGCAGTTACTATGAGAGATTTGGCGTCGCAAATGGGTATTAAAGCAGCCAGTTTGTACAATCATATCAACTCTAAGCAAGATTTACTTAAAACTATAGTTATTACTATTGCAGAAGAGTTTACAAATGGGATGGATAACATTGTGGCTTCTAATACATCAAATATTGAAAAACTTAAGCACATAATAGCTTTGCATGTTAACATTACCGCAAATAACACCAGTGGTATGGCATCTCTTAATAACGATTGGATGCATCTTGAAGATCAATTAGACTATTATTTAAAACTCAGAAGTGATTACGAAACCAATTTTTTAAAAATTATTAAACAAGGTATCGCGTCTTCAGAAATTAAAAATACTAATCCAGAAATAATCATGTTTTCTATGTTAACAACTTTGCAGTCCCTATATCTTTGGATTCCTAAAAAAGAAGATCTTAATGCTAACGATCTAGCCTATACCTTAAGTCAAGTCCTCATTGATGGAATTAACAACTAATTAAGAATTATATTTTGTATCTTTGTTATCTTAACTAACAAGTGTTAGTTTAATATTAAGTAATTGATATGGCAGAATTTCACAACTTAAGAGTTGCAGATATATATAAGGACACAGAAGATACTTCTGTCGTAACATTTGACGTTCCTTTAGAATTATATCAGGCTTTTCAGTTTAGGCAAGGACAGCATTTAACTTTAAAAGCAGATATAAATAACGAAGATGTTCGTCGTTCATATTCTCTGTGCTCAAGTCCTTTGGACAATAAATGGCAAGTAGCAGTAAAACTAATTCCTGGTGGGAAATTTTCAACCTATGTAAATGAAACTTTAAAAACTGGTGACCAAATAGAAGTCATGGCTCCAAGCGGAACATTTGGTGTCGATTGCCAGCCAAAAAAGTCAAAAAATTATTTGTTTTTCGCAGCTGGTAGTGGGATTACTCCAGTGTTGTCAATGATTAAAGCGCACTTGGCTCAAGAGCCAAATGCAACTTGCAAGCTATTTTATGTTAATAAAACAGCAAAATCTATTATCTTTAAAGAAGAACTAGAGCAGCTTAGAAATAAATACTTTGGAAGATTAGAAATTTATTATTTCTTAACCAAAGAAAGAAGAGATATCGAGTTGTTTAATGGACGTTTTGATGATGAAAAGATGAAAGTGCTAACAAATACTTTTATTGATATTCCAGATACAAGTGAAGTCTTTTTATGTGGTCCAGAAAAAATGGTAAACTATGTAAGTGAGTATCTAATCAATGCAGGATTACCAAAAGAATTGGTCCATTTTGAATTGTTTGTCACTGGATTAACCGAAGAAGATATAAAAAGAGCAGAACGTTTAGTAAAACAAAATGTAGAAGGTACACAAGTAACTATTGTTGATGGTGGAAAAGAGTTTTTATTCACCATGACAAAAGAATATGACAATATTTTAGATGCTGCTTTAGGTGCAGGAGCAGACTTGCCTTTCGCCTGTAAAGGTGGTGTTTGCAGCACTTGTAAATGCGAAGTGAAAGAAGGTAGTGTAGAAATGAAAATTAACTACGCATTAGACGACAAAGAAGTAGCACAAAATTTGGTATTAAGTTGTCAAGCTGTACCAACATCAGACAAAGTTGTAGTCGATTTTGACGTGTGAGCCAAAAGGCGAACATTCCCACGAAAGTGGGAATCTCATCAATAGTTTATTCATTGATGAATTGAAAAAAGATGTCATTCCGAGTGTAGACGAGGAATCTCAGATATATAGAAAAAGAAAAATTAACTCGCTTGTGGCCAAAAGCCAATAGCAAAAAGCTAAAGAAAATGAGTGAAGAACAGATTAAAAGTTTAGAGAAACAGTTCGAAGAGCGCATCGCAAGAGACGAAAAAATCGAACCAAAAGATTGGATGCCAGAAAAATATCGAAAAACGCATATTAGACAAATGTCTCAACATGCCCATTCGGAAATTGTTGGGATGCTACCAGAAGGTAATTGGATAACAAGAGCACCATCTTTAAGACGTAAAGTAGCCTTGTTAGCAAAAGTGCAAGATGAAGCTGGACATGGTTTATACTTATATTCAGCAACAGAAACTCTAGGTATTTCTAGAGAAGAAATGTATGAGCAACTGCATACAGGAAAGGCTAAATATTCCTCAATTTTTAACTACCCAACTATCACTTGGGCAGATATGGGAGCAATTGGTTGGTTAGTAGATGGTGCAGCTATTATTAACCAAGTACCATTATGCAACACCTCTTATGGACCATATGCAAGAGCGATGATTCGTGTATGTAAAGAAGAAAGTTTTCACCAACGTCAAGGTTTCGAAATCATGATTAAACTAGCGCAAGGTACTCCAGAACAAAAGGAAATGGCTCAAGATGCTTTAAACCGTTGGTGGTGGCCAAGTTTAATGATGTTAGGACCAACAGATGATGTGTCTGTGCATACAGAACAATCTATGAAATGGAAATTAAAACGTAAATCTAACGACGATTTACGTCAGCAATTTATAGATCAAACTGTGCCTCAAGCTGATTTAATCGGATTAACCATTCCAGATCCAGATTTAAAATGGAATGAAGAACGCGGAAGTTATGATTTTGGAGTAATTGATTGGGACGAGTTCTGGCAAGTGGTAAAAGGTCATGGTCCAATGAACAAAGAACGTATGAAGGCAAGAGTTGGTGCGTGGGAACGTGGTGAATGGGTTCGTGATGCAGCTATGGCTCATGCTGAAAAGAAAGCTAAAAGAAAACAAAAACAAGCAGTATAAATTTTATCTTCAGTTCGAGTGGTTTTCTGTCAGATTGAGCGCAGTCGAAATCAAAGAAAATTGTATCGAGAACAAGATAAAATTAGAAATAAATAAATATTATGTCTGATAAAAAAAACTGGCCTCTTTGGGAAGTCTTCGTAAGAAGTAAAAACGGATTAGAGCATCGTCATTGTGGAAGTTTACACGCAGCAGATGAGGATATGGCTTTAGAAAATGCACGCGATGTGTATACCAGAAGAAGTGAAGGTGTAAGTATTTGGGTTGTAGAATCTAAACACATTACAGCATCTAATCCTGAAAATAATGGTGAATTATTTGAACCTGCACATGATAAGGTGTATCGTCATCCAACGTTTTACGATTTGCCAGACGAAGTAAAGCATATGTGATAAATCTCTGATTTGTCATCCTGAACTTGTTTCAGGATCTCATCAAACTAAGATTAAAATGAAAAAAGAAAACTTATATAATTACATTTTAGGCATAGCAGATAACAGTTTAATCCTTGGTCAGCGTATGGGAGAGCTTTGCGGTCACGGACCAAGTTTAGAAACAGATATAGCTTGCACCAATATATCATTAGATTTATTTGGTCAAGTACGCAGCTATTTTCAATACGCAGCTAAAATTGCAGGTGACGGAAGAACAGAAGACGATATAGCCATGCTTCGTAAAGAACGTGAGTATAAAAATGTATTGTTAGTAGAGCAACCTAATACAAACTTCGCCTATACAATTGGTCGTCAATTTTTATTTGATGTGTATCATTTAGCCTTTCTTTCAGAATTACAAAAAAGTACAGATTTAACATTGTCAGCAATAGCTAATAAATGCATCAAAGAAGTAAGTTATCACGAACGTTTCTCTTCAGATTGGGTAAAGCGTTTAGGTGATGGTACAGAAGAAAGTAAAACTAAAATGCAAGAAGCAATCAACGATTTGTGGACCTATACAGATGAATTATTTCATCAAACGGAAGCAGATAAAGCAATGGTTTCAGATGGAATAGGTTTTGATGTCACCAAATTAAAAGAAGCCTATTATAAAAATGTTAGTGATTTATTGCTAGAATCTACTTTAGAAGTACCAGAATCTAAATACTTCCAAAAAGGAGGAAAGCAAGGTATTCACACAGAACATTTAGGATATTTATTAAGCGATTTGCAATATATGCAACGAACGTATCCTAATATGGAATGGTAAAATTCCTGCGAAAGCAGGAATCTCATAAATTAAAACCAAATGTCATTCAGAGCAAAGCGAAGAATTTCATTTAGATAAAATGACAGCAACAGAACAAAACATAGATCAAATCTTGATTCCAATTCTGGAACAAGTATTTGATCCAGAAATTCCAGTATTATCCATCATGGACATGGGAGTGGTGCGTTCTGCTGTTATTGAAAATGATATTGTAAAAGTTGAAATCACACCAACTTACAGTGGTTGTCCAGCAATGGATGTGATTGGAGATGATATAAAAAAAGCATTAATAGAAGCAGGATACGAATCTAAAATTGATTTGATTTTGCATCCAGCTTGGACAACCGATTGGATTACACCAAGAGGTCGTAAAGCATTAGAAGATTACGGTATAGCAGCACCATTAGATGCAGAAGCAGATAAAGATGTTTTGTTAAACGGAAAGCGAATAGTAAAATGTACTAATTGTGGTTCGCAAAACACACGATTAGTCAGTCAGTTTGGTTCTACAGCATGTAAAGCACAATTTCAATGTGACGATTGTCAAGAACCATTTGATTATTTTAAATGTTTAAAATAAAAAGACATTAGTACAAGTGATTCTGAATTTTTCAGAATTGTATCAAGGACATAATAAAAAATAGGTATGAGCAATAATTCAATTCTATTAAAAATTGAAAATAAAGTAGCGTACATAACGCTCAACAGATCAGAAGTCTTTAATAGTTTCAATCGCGAAATGGCATTTAGTCTTCATGATACTTTAGACGCTTGCGAAAACAATGATGATATAAGAGCAATTGTGCTAACTGGAAACGGAAAAGCATTTTGTGCTGGTCAAGATTTAAAAGAAGTTACAGATCCAGAATTAAACCCAGGATTTAAAAAAATATTAGAAGAGCACTACAATCCAATAATTACAAGAATTCGTGCAATTAAAAAGCCGATTATTGCAGCAGTAAATGGTGTTGCAGCTGGAGCTGGAGCAAATATCGCTTTGGCTTGTGATATAGTTGTAGCGCATGAAAAAGTAAGTTTTATTCAAGCATTTAGCTTAATTGGGTTAGTTCCTGATAGTGCAGGGACTTTCTTTTTGCCTAGACTTATTGGATTTCAAAAAGCATTAGCATTAGCAATGTTAGGTGATAAAATCTCTGCTGAAAAAGCAGAAAAGATGGGAATGATTTACAAAGTGATTCCTTTAGAAAATTTTGAAGAAGAAGTAAATAAACTAGCTGTAAAATTAGCGAACATGCCAACCAAAGCATTAGGCTTAATTAAAGAATTATATAACAAATCAATGACAAACGATTTAGAATCTCAATTAGCATTAGAGTCTAAATTACAAATTGAAGCAGCTCAAAGCAATGATTATGCAGAAGGCGTTGCTGCATTTATAGAAAAAAGAAAACCAAACTTTAGAGGAAACTAAATGAACGTAGGAATAATAGGTTCTGGAACAATGGGAAGTGGTATAGCACAAGTAGCTGCTACTGCTGGTTGTTCAGTAAAATTATACGATACCAATCAAGCTGCTTTAGACAAAGCAAAAGTGTCTTTAGAGAAAATTTTAAACCGTCTTATTGAAAAGGGACGAATAGATACTATTGATAAAAATAGAATTCAATCTAATATTTCTTATGTAGATACATTAAAAGATTTGTCAGATTCAAATTTGACTATTGAAGCTATTATTGAAAATCTGGATATTAAGAAAAAAGTGTTTTCAGAGTTAGAAAGCTATGTGTCAGATGATTGTATCATTGCATCTAATACATCTAGTTTATCAATAGCATCTATTGCAGCTTCACTAAAAAAACCAAAACGTTGTGTTGGTATTCATTTTTTCAACCCAGCACCTTTAATGAAATTAGTTGAGGTTATACCTGCTATTCAAACCTCTTATGAAACATTAGAAAAGTCAATTGATACAATTACTAGTTGGAAAAAAACAGTTGCTGTAGCTAAAGACACACCTGGATTTATTGTAAACCGTGTAGCAAGACCATTTTATGGAGAAGCATTACGAATTTATGAAGAAGGATTAGCAGATTTCGCGACTATTGATGATGCAATGAAAAGTATTGGTAAATTTAGAATGGGACCATTCGAATTGATGGATTTTATAGGTAATGACGTTAATTATACAGTAACGGAAACAGTATTCGAAGCATTCTATTTCGATCCAAGATATAAACCAGCATTCACTCAAAAACGTTTTTCTGAAGCAGGTTATTTGGGACGTAAATCTGGAATAGGTTATTATGAATATGATGAAAATAATAGTATCGTCATTCCGAGTAAAGCAAAGGAATCTCTTGATGAGAAGTTAGCACAGCAAATATTCGAAAGAGTCCTAGTCATGCTAATAAACGAAGCTGCAGATGCACTATTCCTAAACATCGCATCAGCAGAAGATATAGATAACGCAATGACCAAGGGTGTCAATTATCCTAAAGGGTTATTAGCTTGGGCAGACGAAAAAGGTATCGATTGGTGTGTGTCTAATTTAGACGATTTATATAATGAATATCATGAAGATAGATATCGTTGCAGTCCATTATTACGTAAAATGAACAGAGAAAACAAAACCTTTTTTTAAATGAAAGGCGAAGACATTCCATATAAAATGTTATCACAAGATGCCTACAGCACTTGGTTAGGAATAGAAATTATAGAATGCGAAATTGGTCGCTGTAAAGTTGGAATGACCATTAGAAGAGAAATGTTAAATAGCATGAATAAAGCGCATGGTGGAATCAGTTATTCATTAGCAGATACAGCATTCGGATTTGCAGCCAATACACATGGTAAATATGCAGTTTCCATTGAAACCAGCATTAATCACATTGAAGCATTAAATGAAGGTGATTATTTAACTGCAGAATCAGTCATAGAAAAAGTAAATAACAAGTTAGGCTTTAATATTATTGAAGTAAAACGAGGAGATGAAATGGTTGCACTTTTTAAAGGCGTTGTATATAGAACTCAAAAAGATTGGGAAGAATAAAAAGATATGAAAGAAGCATACATAATAGACGGAATTAGAACACCAATTGGAAATTACAAAGGCACCTTATCTGCTGTTCGCACAGACGATTTAGGCGCAATAGTAATTAAAGAAATTGTAAAAAGAAACCCAAGCATTCCAAAAGAGGCTTACGATGATGTTATTATGGGTTGCGCTAATCAAGCAGGAGAAGACAATCGTAACGTAGCACGTATGTCCTCGTTATTAGCTGGATTACCATTTACTGTTCCTGGCGAAACCATAAACCGTTTATGTAGTTCAGGATTATCTGCTATTATACATGCTAATCGTGCTATAAAAGCAGGAGATGGAGATGTGTTTATTTCTGGTGGTGTCGAGAATATGACACGTGGACCATACGTCATCGCCAAACCATCAAGTGCATTTGGAAACGATTCTAAGATGTATGATTCAAGTTTTGGATGGCGTTTTATCAATTCGAAAATGCAAAAATTATATGGTACTGACGGAATGGGAGTAACTGCTGAAAACCTAGTAGAGAAATATAATATTTCAAGAGAAGATCAAGATAAGTTTGCCTATTGGAGTCAAATGAAAGCGACTAAAGCGCAAGAAAACGGAAGACTATCAAAAGAGATTGTCACAGTTGAAATCCCACAACGTAAAAAAGACCCAATTCAATTTTCAAAAGATGAATTTGTAAAACCAAACACATCTTTAGAAGTGTTAGGTAAGTTAAGAGCAGCCTTTAAAAAAGAAGGTGGAAGTGTAACAGCAGGAAATTCTTCAGGATTAAATGATGGCGCAGCAGCAACAATAATAGCTTCAGAAGATGCTGTGAAAAAATATAACCTAAAACCATTAGCGCGAATTGTAAGTTCTGCTGTGGTTGGTGTAGAGCCAAGAATTATGGGAATTGGTCCAGTACAAGCGTCTAATAAAGCGTTAGAAAAAGCAGGTTTGAAAATGGATGATATGGATGTTATTGAACTAAATGAAGCATTTGCTGCGCAAGCATTAGCATGTACAAGAGCATGGGGATTAGTAGACGATGATAAAAGGTTAAACCCAAATGGAGGTTCTATTGCAATAGGTCATCCGCTTGGTGTAACTGGAGCGCGAATTGCATATTCGGCAGCTTTAGAGTTACAAGAACAACAAAAGCGTTATGCACTGATTACTATGTGTATTGGAGTTGGACAAGGCTATGCTTGCGTAATAGAAAACATTAATTTATAGCAAATGTCACCTCGAGCTGTCACTTCGAGCGGAGTCGAGAAGCGAGAGGTCTCAATTGAATGATATGAAAAAAATACAACATTACGTCCAAGGACAATGGACAACAGGAAAAGAAAAAGGACAACCAATTCTTGATGCAGTAACAGGCGAAGCCTTTACAAGTGTAGCAATTGAAGGTCTTGATATTCCAGAAATATTAAACTACGGAAGAACTAAAGGAGGAGAAGTTCTTAGGAAGATGACTTTCCAAGAGCGTGGAAATATGCTTAAAAAATTAGCATTATATCTTACAAAACGAAAAGATGCGTTTTATGATTTAAGTTATCGAACAGGAGCAACCAAAGTAGACAGTTGGATTGATATTGAAGGTGGTTTTGGAAACTTATTTGCTAATGCCTCACTTAGAAAATTATTTCCAAACCAATCGTTTCACGTAGAAGGAGATCCTATCGATTTGTCTCGTGGTGGACGTTTCATGGCACATCATATTATGGTGCCTAAAAAAGGAGTTGCAGTACATATTAACGCATTCAATTTCCCAGTTTGGGGAATGTTAGAAAAATGTGCTGTAAACTGGATGGCAGGAGTGCCTGCAGTAGTATTACCTGCACCTTCGTCTTCATATTTAGCAGAAGCAGTTGCAAGAACCATAATTGATTCTGGAATTTTACCAGAAGGCGCATTACAAATTATAAACGGAACCGTAAAAACCATTTTAGACACAGTAGAATCTCAAGATGTAGTCACCTTTACAGGTTCTGCTCAAACAGGAAGATTGCTTAAAGCACATCCAAGATTAATACAAGAATCTGTACCATTTACCATGGAAGCCGATTCTTTAAATGCATCTATTTTAGGAGAAGATGCAGTTCCTGGAACACCAGAATTTGACTTATTTATTAAAGAAGTCAGGAAAGAAATGACCGTAAAAGCTGGACAGAAATGTACAGCAATTCGTAGAATTATTATCCCAGAAAACCTAGTTGAAGACGTTCAAATCGCATTAGGAAAAGCATTAGATAAAGTCACCATTGGTGATCCAAGATTAAAAGAAGTCCGAATGGGATCGTTAGTCAGTCGTCAACAAGTACAAGCAGTTCGTGATTCAGTGAATGATTTAGCCAAAGAAGCACAAATTGTTTATGGTGATTTAGACAAAATTGAAACCATTGGAGCAGATGCTAAAAAAGGTGCTTTTATTAATCCGATTTTACTCAGAGCTGACCATCCATTCCAGAATACAATCATTCACGAACGTGAAGCATTTGGTCCAGTAAGTACTTTAATGCCATATAAAAATCTAGATGAAGCCATTACTTTAGCACAAATGGGTAAAGGCTCATTGGTGTCATCAATTGCAACAAATGATGATAAAATTGCAAAAGATTATGTGATAAATGCAGCAAGTCATCACGGACGAATTATGGTGATTAATCGCGAAATGGCTAAAGAAAGTACAGGTCATGGTTCGCCATTACCATATTTAGTTCATGGTGGTCCAGGACGTGCTGGAGGTGGAGAAGAAATGGGAGGCATGCGTGGAATAAAACATTATTTACAACGTACAGCCATTCAAGGTTCGCCTACAACCATAACAGAAATCACTGGTATTTACCAGCAAAACGCAAAATATAAGGAAGCAGAGCAGCATCCATTTCAATACCATTGGGAAGACATTCAGCCAGGAATGTCACTAAAAACCCACAAACGAACAATTACAGATAATGACATTCAAAATTTTGCCAATTTAACTTGGGATCATTTTTATGCACATACTGATATTACGTCTTTAGACGGAAGTATTTTTGAGAAAAGAACGGCTCATGGTTATTTCATTATTTCTGCAGCAGCAGGCTTATTTGTGTATCCAAATAAAGGACCTGTAGCAGCCAATTATGGCTTAGATAGTATCCGATTTTTAAGACCTTTATATCATAACGATACCATTTATGTACGATTGACTTGCAAGGAGAAAGTAGATAGAGATGTCGCTTCCGCGGAACATCCTAGCGGAATCGTAAAATGGCATGTTGAGGTATTTGATGCTAACTTTGAAAACCGACCAGAATCTCAAAAAACTGAAAAAGACAGTCCGTTAGTAGCAGTCGCAACGATATTAACTATGGTTGAGAAAAAGCAAGAAACTTTTGTTGAAATGACTGATGACAAAATTGATGAATGTCTTTCAAAGTTAAAAGAAGACACGAAACCAAATTGGGGCATCATGACACCACAACACATGGTTGAACATTTAGAATATACCTATAAAATAGCCTCAGGCGAAATTCAGGATTTTGAGATTTCAACACCAGAAAAGATTCTTGAAAAGGTAAAAAATAGTCTATGGAATTATAATAAATTTCCTAAAAATTCACAATTTCCATTATTAGAAAAGGATACTTTAGATGCATTGAAGCACAAAGATTTAACAACAGCTATTGAAAAATTTAAAGAGCAAAGAGAAAGATATATAGAGTATTTTAAAGAAAATCCAGATGCTAAATTAAATAATATGGTTTTTGGAGAATTAAATAAATATGAGTGGTATTTATTGGAGCGAAAGCATTTGAACCACCATTTCGAGCAATTCGGATTAATATAAATAGAAACTAATGTCACCTCGAGCGCAGTCGAGAGGTCTCAATGATTAGATAAAAATATGAGTGACCCATACGTTAAATTAAATATTGAAAACGAAGTAGGATACATAGAGTTTTTCCATCCTGCTCACAACTCATTACCAGGCGATATATTAGCAGAATTAGCCCAAACCATAACAGATGCTGGAACAAATGACGCTATAAAAGTAATTGTATTAAAAAGTGGAGGAGACCGAACGTTTTGTGCAGGAGCTAGTTTTAATGAACTTATCAATATTAATGATGAAGCAACTGGGAAGGTATTCTTTTCTGGATTTGCCAATGTCATCAACGCAATGCGTAAATGTCCAAAATTTATCATCGGACGCATACAAGGAAAAACTGTTGGAGGAGGTGTTGGTTTAGCAGCTTCAACAGATTATTGTATGGCTACTAAATTTGCAGCTATTAAATTAAGCGAATTAAATATAGGCATTGGACCATTTGTAGTTGGACCAGCAATTGAACGTAAAATGGGATTAAGCGCAATGTCACAAATTGCAATAGATGCAAATACATTTTATCCTCCAGAATGGGCTAAGCAAAAAGGCCTATTCACGCATGTTTATGAAAGTACAGAAGAATTGGATGAGGCTGTAAAAGCTACCGCAGAGCATTTATGTACCTACAATACAGAAGCGATGTTAGAAATGAAAAAGATATTTTGGAAAGGTACTGATGATTGGGATGACTTATTAGCAGAACGTGCTGCTACTAGCGGAAGATTAGTGCTTTCAGAATTTACAAAAGAGAAATTAAAAGGGTTTAAATAGCAAATGATCTACAGTTTTAAAGGTTTTACACCAGTCGTTCACGAATCTAGTTTTGTACATCCTTTGGCTGCTGTAACAGGAAACGTAATTATCGGTAAAAACTGTTACATTGGTCCAGGTGCTGCTATTCGTGGAGATTGGGGACAAATTATTTTAGAAGATGGTGTCAATGTTCAGGAGAATTGTACAGTTCACATGTTTCCTGGTAAATCAATTACACTCAAAGAAAGTGCGCATATTGGTCATGGAGCCATTATTCATGGAGCAAATTTAGGACGTAATTGTTTAATTGGAATGAATTCCGTAATCATGGATGATGCCGAAATTGGTGATGAGAGCATTGTTGGAGCAATGACGTTTGTAAAAGCGGAAACTATAATCCCTAAACGTAGTTTAGTTGTTGGAAATCCAGCAAAAGTTGTTAAGCAAGTTAGTGACGAGATGATGGCTTGGAAAACAAAAGGCACAAAACTCTACCAACAATTACCAACCGATTGTCAAGAAACACTTAAAGAAGTTGAACCTTTAAGAGAAGTGCCAACAGATTTACCAAAACAAGAAGAGGCTTATAAAAATTTGAGAGATACGTTTAAGAAGTAGTTCTTAAACCCGACTCAAATCAATCTCATTAGTTTCCTTTCCAGTAGATAGAGTAATCAAACTTTGGACATTTCCTAAATACGGTAATAGGGTTAATTTCGAAATAATAAAGGTTTCATAAGCTTCAATGTCTTCAACTACTAATTTTAATAGGTAATCAAAATTACCGCTTACACGATGACACTCTATCACTTCTGGGAAATTGTTAATTTGTTTTACAAATTTTTCCAGATAACTTCTTGTGTGACCTTGTAAGGTAATGCCAATAAAAACGGTCTGTTTTAAACCAATTTTCTTATTGTTTAGAATAGCAACATACTTTTTAATATAGCCTTGTTTTTCCAGTTTTTTAATACGTTCAAAAACAGGAGTAGTGGTCATGCCTAATTCTTCAGCAATACTTTTAGTGGTTCTATTACTATTTTGCTGAAGTAATGATAGGATTTTAGTGTCTATTTTATCAAGATTATGTAACATAGAAAATTGTAATTATTAAAGCTATAAATTTACAATATAAAGAATTAAAATCTTAATTATTAAAATTAATTAGAATTATATTCTATATATAAGTTAATGTAAAGATATTAACATATTTAAAAGTTGAAATTGATTAATTTTAATTCTTTAAAATTAAAACTATTGGCAGATTTTCAACTTAAAATGCCCAAAATGGGCGAAAGTATTACAGAAGGTACTATCATCAACTGGTTAGTTTCTGAAGGAGATAGCTTTGACGAAGGCGATATTATTCTTGAAGTTGCAACAGATAAAGTAGATAACGAAGTGCCAGCACCAGCATCAGGAACTTTGGTGAAAACATTATTCCAAGCAAAAGATGTTGTGCCAGTTGGAGAGGTTATGGCAATTCTTGAAGTTTCAGAAGAAGCAAAATCTTCTAAATCAGTTGAGACTAAAAAAACTGTCAGTTCGAGCGCAGTCGAGAACAAAGCAAAAGTAAAAAGACCAAAACCAACTCCAGCTTCAACTGAAACGTCAAAGTCTTTCAGTGTTTCAAATTCAAATACATTCTTTTCGCCATTAATTATAAAGATAGCACAAGAACATCATATTAGTTTTGAAGAGTTAGCTCGAATTCCTGCAACAGGAAACGAAGGTCGATTACGCAAAAGCGATGTGTTTCAATATATAGAAGAAGGACGACCATTTAAGTTCGCACAGCCTGTAGCACAACAAGATCCAACTGCTTATCGCATTCCACAATTAAAATTCGATAAAGGCAAAGGGAAAGTGATTGAAATGGACAGAATGCGTCAAATGATTGCAGATCATATGGTGTATTCTAAACACACGTCACCACACGTTACTGCTTACGTTGAAGCCGATCTAACAAACATGGTAAACTGGCGAAATGCAAATAAAGTAGCCTTTCAAGAAAAGTATGGCGAACGCCTAACATTCACACCTTTGTTTGTAGAAGCAGTAGCAAAAGCTGTTAAAGATTTTCCAAATATAAATGCGTCTGTCGATGGTAAAAACATAATCGTTAAAGAAGACATTAATATCGGGATGGCAACAGCTTTACCTAGCGGAAATTTAATCGTTCCAGTAGTAAAGAATGCTGATACTAAAGATTTGAAAACAATTGCAGCTAACGTAAATGAACTATCAGGAAAAGCAAGAGAAAACAAATTAGCTGGTGATGATATTAAAGGAAGCACGTTTACAATTTCAAATGTTGGAACGTTTGGAAGCGTCATGGGAACACCAATAATCAATCAACCGGAAGTTGCCATTTTAGCTTTAGGAATTATTAAGAAAAGACCAGAAGTTATTGAAACCGAAAATGGCGATGAAATAGCAATACGAAGTATGATGTATTTATCATTATCATTCGATCATCGTGTTGTAGATGGCTTTTTAGGAGGAAGTTTTGTACGTCGTGTAGCCGATTATTTTGAGCAATTTGATGTAAACCGAAAAATATAGAAGCATCGTCATTCCGAGCGAAGCGTGGGAATCTGTTTAATGAGATTGCAACGTCATTTCATTCCTCGCAATGACAAAAAGAATAAATATTATGAGTTACAATATATCAATAACCAAAGTTCAGCAATCTAAAGTTGAAAATATCGATTTCAACAATATTCCATTAGGGACAACTTTTACAGACCACATGTTTGTCTGTGATTACAATAACGGAATATGGGAAAACCCAAGAATAGAACCGTTAGCATTAATTCCAACACATCCAGCAGCTATGGCTTTGCATTATGGTCAGGCTATTTTTGAAGGTATGAAAGCAACAGTTGATGGTGAAGGTAATCCAATGTTGTTTAGAGCCAATAAAAATGCTGCTCGATTGAACACAAGTTCAGACAGAATGGGAATGCCAAACTTTCCTGAAGATTTATTTGTAGAAGGTTTAAAACAATTGGTTGATTTAGAACGTAATTGGATTCCGCCTACAGATGGAAGTGCTTTGTATTTAAGACCTTTTATGTATGCAGACGAGCCATTTATTGGTATGCGTGCAGCTACTCATTTTAAGTTTATAATCATGGCTTCACCAGCTGGACCATTTTTTAGTAAGCGCATAAAACTATGGGCAGAAAAACAATATATACGTGCAGCAAATGGTGGAACAGGAGAAGCTAAAGCAGCAGGAAATTATGCAGCAGCTATACGTCCAACCGAATTAGCAAAAGCAAAAGGCTATGACCAAGTGTTGTGGTTAGACGCAGTAGAACATAAGTATATTCAGGAAGTGGGAACGATGAATATCTTCTTTAAAATCGGTGGAAAATTCATTACTCCAAAACGTGATGGTTCTATTTTAGATGGTATTACACGTATGAGCGTTATAGATGTTTTAAGAGATAAAGGATTTGAAGTTGTCGAGCGCGCAATCACGATTGACGAAATTAAAGAAGCTTCTAAAAGCAATACACTAGAAGAAGCTTTTGGAACAGGAACAGCAGTTGGTATTGCTTACATTCAAGAAATTGGTGTTGATGGTGAAACCATCCACGTATCTAATGAAAGTCCAGTAGGTTTGGAAGTGAATGATACTTTAAACGCTATAAAAACAGGTAAGATTGAAGATAAATTTGGGTGGATGATTAAGGTTGAAAAAGAATTAGCTTAAAACATAACCTCACTTCGAGTGATTTGTGAGGTACGAACAAATTGTATCGAGAAGCCACAATAAAAGAATAAATACAATTAATGAGATTTCCACTTTCGTGGGAAATGAATATGAAAAAAAATATACTAGAAAAAGGATTTTCAAAACTCTGCATAGCAAAAGCTATGGCAGAACTATATGAAGCTAATTTTAAACAAGTTTCAAAATATGTACACGCAACATCAAGAGGTCATGAAGCTATTCAGATTGCTTTAGGCTTACAATTATTACCTCAAGATTATGCGTTTCCTTATTACAGAGATGATGCAATGTTATTATCATTTGGATTAGAACCTTATGATTTAATGTTGCAATTATTAGCAAAAAAAGACGATCCGTTTTCTGGAGGAAGAACCTATTATTCGCATCCAAGTTTAAAAGATGATGATAAACCAAAAATCCCACACCAATCTTCAGCAACAGGTATGCAAGCCATACCTGCAACAGGTGTTGCAATGGGAATGCAGTATAAAGAATTACAAGGTTTAGATAACCTCTCGACTACGCTCGAGGAGACAATCACTGTCCGTTCGAGCGCAGTCGAGAACTCTCTAAAACCAATCACAGTTTGCTCACTTGGCGACGCATCAGTTACTGAAGGTGAAATCGCAGAAGCCTTCCAAATGGCAGCTTTAAAACAAATGCCCATTTTGTATTTGGTACAAGATAATGGTTGGGATATTTCTGCAAATGAAGCAGAAACTAGAGCGCAAAATGCCTATGAATATGCACAAGGTTTTCATGGACTTGAAGCTATTTCTATTGATGGAGCAAACTTTACAGAAAGCTATGAAGCTTTAGAAAAAGTAATTAAAACAATAAGAACAGAACGTCGTCCATTTTTGGTTCACGCTAAAGTACCTTTGTTAAATCATCATACTTCTGGAGTTAGAATGGAATGGTATCGTGATGATTTAGAGGAAGCACGTTCTCGCGACCCATATCCAGTGTTAAAGCAGCAGCTATTAGATGCTGGTTTCAGTGAAAAGGAAGTCGAAGCGATAGAACATTCCGCAAAAGTGAAAGTGCAATTAGATTTTGAAAAAGCGTTACAAGCAGAAGACCCAAAACCTGAAGATTTATTTACTCACGATTTTGCGCCAACACCAATCACAGAAGAAAAAGGAACTCGTGCACCAGAAGGTGCCGAAAAAGTCGTAATGGTAGATTGCGCATTATTTGCGGTTGAGGAGTTAATGCGAAAGCATAAAGAGTGTTTACTATACGGACAAGATGTTGGCGGACGATTGGGTGGTGTGTTTAGAGAAGCAGCAACATTGGCTCAAAAATTTGGAGATGATCGTGTGTTTAACACACCAATACAAGAAGCTTTTATTGTTGGGTCAACAGTTGGCATGAGCGCAGTAGGATTAAAGCCAATAGTTGAGGTTCAGTTTGCAGATTATATTTGGCCTGGATTAAATCAGTTATTTACAGAAGTTAGTAGAAGCTGTTATTTATCAAACGGAAAATGGCCAGTTTCTATGATTTTACGTGTGCCAATTGGTGCATACGGAAGTGGTGGACCATATCATTCGTCATCTGTAGAAAGTGTAATTACTAATATTCGTGGTATAAAAATCGCTTACCCTAGTAATGGAGCCGATTTAAAAGGCTTGATGAAAGCAGCGTATTACGATCCAAATCCAGTGGTTATATTAGAGCATAAAGGATTATATTGGTCAAAAGTACCAGGAACACAAGGCGCAACATCTATTGAGCCAAGCGAAGATTACGTGTTACCCTTTGGTAAAGCTTGGGTTTTACAAGAAATTTGGAAACAAGAGAACGTAGAAACCTTAACCATTGTTACTTACGGAATGGGAGTCCATTGGGCTTACAATGCGTCTGGAGAATTAGATATGCGCGACCAAATTGAAATTATTGATTTACGTACCTTATTTCCTTTAGATGAAGACACAATCATGAAATCGGTTAAAAAAACAAGTAAATGTTTAGTGGTTACAGAAGAACCTTCAAATAATAGTTTTGCAAGAGCTTTAGCTGGTAAAATTCAAGAAGAGTGCTTTAAGTTTTTAGATGCTCCTGTTATGACTATTGGTAGCGAGAATATGCCAGCTATTCCTTTAAATTCTACTTTAGAGCAAACCATGATTCCTTCTACAGAAAAAGTGAAAGCTAAAATTCAAACTCTGATTAATTATTAATAGAACGATTTAACGTCATTTTTAAATGTTGTTTCAATCTACTTAGTATATTTGTAGCATGATTAACGTAACAACATTTTTATTTATTAGTGGTGGCGAAATTATCTTTATTTTGCTCATCGTTGTTATGGTTTTTGGTGCCAAAAATATTCCTGAAATTGCACGAGGATTAGGTAAAGGGATGCGTACTTTAAAAGACGCAACTAATGACATTAAAACCGAAATCACTAAATCTGCAGAGCGTAACGGTCTGGATACTAGTATTACACAAGACGTAAACGAAGAACTTAAAAAAGTTAAAGACGATCTGGAAGACTTCACTGGATCTGTACGTCGTAAATTATAGTTTAATTATTTGGGCGTTACCACAAGGGTCGCGTCATCCGTTATATCTTTTTTTGCCATATATGCCAGCAAAAAAAGGATGTCACTTCTACCGCTAACGCAATACACAACTACATTAAACTTCATGTTTATAATTTAAAACTATCAATTTAATACCAAACACATAGTTTGTTTATTAATTCATCATTTTTGTTAACTTTTTTTTAAGAATAATTTATATATTTAAGCATCAACCTTAAACTATATAAAAAATGAGAAAACCATTACTAAAGCTATCATTACTTTTGGTAGTATTTACTGTATTTAATGCTTGTCAAAATGAAACCTATTTAGACCATCCAGAAGAGGATGCCAAAAGCATCAATCAAGAAGAGGCATTAACAATCCCTGAGATTAATGCAATTATTAACGAGAGTATATCTACAACTGGTACTTTTGATTGGAAAGATGCCACACCACACACACTTTGGAGTGCAGTAATTAGAGGTAATAATATTTTAACTATTGGATATGGTAATGAAGACGAAAGTTTTGCAGAAGTCAAAACAGAACGATTAAAATCCACATTAGATAATATTTTGCAACTTGTAGAAGCCAATGAAGGTTTTGAACGAAGTGAAAAAACAGTTTATGAGCATGAGATTATAAACGTAGTAGATGTAAAAGTGGAACAATTTTCGACCATAAAACTACTATTAAATAGTGATGGTATTAGGTATTTAGAACCTAATGGATACAATCATTACGAGACTGTAAATAATGCACGTTCTAGTTCTGGATGCGATAAAGGCGCAGATTACATAAATCCTGCGCATTACACGACTACTAGTCCAAACAATGCACAAATCTCTTGGCATTTTAATGAGCATAATATTCCTGCTGCATGGAACTATAGTACTGGATCTGGAGTTACTATTGGATTAATAGATACAGGTGTGTCAGCTTCACAATCATTACTAAACGGAAATGGATTTAAAGATGGCTATTCATCTAACTCTAGATACATTCAAAAATACGGAACCTTTATAGATTCTAATTGGTGGTGGTCTAGTAATTATGATGGACCACATGATAAGTGTGGACATGGTACAGCTATGGCTTCTGCTATGGCAGCACCACGAAACGATAACGGAATGCCAGTTGGTGTGGCATACAATGCCAATCTAGTTGCTTATAGAGCAACAGAAGATGTGTTGTTAAACGACTATCATGAGCGTAAAGGTGTATCTAAAGCATTAACACAATTAGGTAACAGAAGTGATGTAAAAATTATTTCTATGTCTATTGGTTATGTGTGGTCTATCGGAAACATAAAGGATGCAGTGCGTTATGCTTACAGTAAAGGAAAATTAATCTTTGCAGCAGGAGGAACGTCGACTAGTTTTACTAATGGTTTTGGAGTGATATTTCCAGCAACTATGAGCGAGACTGTTGCAGTTACTGGAGTAGATGATGGACCAAATTATGACAGATGTGATACGTGCCATAGTGGTAGTAAAATAGATTTTACCATTATTATGGAAGGAGATAACAACACTAGCAAAGCACCTCCAGTATTAGGGTTTTATAATGGAGATAGACGTTATACAGGTGGATCATCTGTAGCAACAGCCACTACAGCTGGTATTGCAGCATTGGTATGGTCAAGATATCCTTCTTGGTCAAGAACACAAGTGTTAAACAGATTAAAGCAATCTGCAGAATTTTATCCTTATAAAAACAGTAGTTTTGGATATGGTAATATAGATGCTTTACAGGCTGTACAATAAAACCTGAAATTTAAAAATGAAAAAGCCTCTCTATTTAGAGAGGCTTTTTTGTTTTTTTGAGGATCGTTTAACGCTTTTTGTTTTCTTATTCTGGCCAATTTATTGTTTCATTATCTTTAAATAAAGGACTTACTTGAATTTCAGATAATTTATTATTATCAAACCAAAAATTAATTCCTAAAGAGTCTGAAGAATATAATTCATGAGTTGGATTTTCAAGAGTTGACATATCCTCATATTCAATATCAATTATTTTAAGATTTTTTAATTCCGATAATGTTTCGTTTTTATTTTGTCCAATAAATATCTTATTTTCAAATAGGTAAGTTTTAGATTCTATAGTTATCAAACAAAGCCTCCAATCCTCTTCTTCATCAAAAGAAATATTCAGTCCTAAATCTTTATAATACCATATTTCCGTTAAATCTTTTTCAGTATTTGAATAGGAATATTTTTCAAAATCATCAGGTTCACCTAATATTTTTTTTGCTTGATCTTTTGATACTCCAAATTTAAGTTCGCCGACTCCAATTCCAGTTTTTATTTTTTTAAAAATTTGTTTCATTGGTGTTGGTTTTCTTAAATGATATACAACTTATTTAATTCTACAAGCTCAGCACTGATGTTTTTTATCAATCGTTAAACGAAGTTAGTTGATTTTTTTAATTAAGTCAAGTTTACACTTTTCTACTAATCGTCAATCCATCACGTATTGGTAGTAACACAGTTTCAATACGTTTATCTTGTTTTAAAAGCATATTAAACTCTAGCACTGCTTTTGTAGAAGTATCTTTATCGTCTAAAGGCTCTATCACTTTTCCGTGCCACAACACATTGTCTGATAGTATAATTCCGCCAGAATTTAGCTTGTCAATTACTAAATGAAAATAATTAACATAATTAGGCTTATCTGCATCTATAAATACCAAGTCAAAAGTGTTATCTAGCGTTGGTATTATATCTATTGCAGGTCCTAAATGTTGATGTATTTGAGGTCCAAAATCAGACTTATCAAAATATTTACGCTGAAAATCTACTAATTCTTCATTAACATCAATGGTATGTATTTCGCCTTCAGATTGTAATCCTTCTGCTAAACACAAAGTAGCGTAACCTGTAAAAGTCCCTAGTTCTAGTATGGTTTTTGGTCTTATTAATTTAGAAATCATGCTTAACACTCGACCTTGATATGGTCCTGATAGCATGATAGGTTGTAATATTTTTTGGTAGGTTTCTCTAGTTAATTGTTGCAATAATTCTGGCTCTTCTTGACTATGAGCAACAACATACTCGTCTAATTTTTCTGGTAAAAAATACATTTAATAAAATATTATTTCTTTTAAACCTCTCGACTGCGCTCGAGGAGACATTAAGTTATCCTAAGATTCGTTTTACTAATTTGTCTTTAGCTGCTTGATCATCACCACATAACCATTGGATGACATTGTCTTCCCAAATAGCATCACGTTGTGTTTCAGTAATAATGTTACGTTGCATTGCTAAATCAAGAATTTTTCCAGGATAGGAGGATTGTTTCTCACTTTCCATTTCTCCTAAAGGATACGGATCGTCTAATCCCATTAGTACTTGTTTAGAGGTTTGATTTTTAATTAATAACTCTAATCCACCTGTATCATGGACTAAGGTATCAAAAAAGATGTTTTTGTGTCCTACTGCTTTTCTTGGGTGACTTTTACCTTCAAATAAATCTGGTCGTCCATCAAAGCCTTGTATACGTCGTCCTAAGTTAATTTGTGCTAATTGTCCACCATGTGCAAAACACGTACGCATATTTGGATATTTATCTTGGTAACCATTTAGGGTTAAAAAATGATACGCATCTGCACATTGTGCTAGCATCCAAATTAAATGAAATCGCCAAGACGTATTTTCTAATTTTATAAATTTTTCACCATCATACGGATGGATTTCTACTGCTAAATTATATTTATTTGCTAATTCAAAAATCGGCTCGTTTTCCTCATCAAAAATACAACGCCAAGTCCCAATAGTATCCATATAGTGTGTTGGTAAACATAATAATTGCATGCCTAATTCTTCCACACAACGTTCAATTTCCCAACAAGCACCTCGCACAAAACCAGGATGCACTACAAATCCACAAGTAAATTTACTTGGATTTTCGTGTTGTACTTTAGCATTAAAATCGTTTTGAAAACGTAAGGCTTGCTTCATTTCTTCAACGCGCAATCCATTACCATATAGTTGAGACAAGTTTAAGACGACTGCATGGTCAATATTGAAACGCTCCATCCATGCTAATTTTTCATTTAAAAAGAACGAAGAATCTGTTATTGGTCTGTTCCAATCTTTTTGGAGCATAAATTTTCGGTCTTTATCCACCCAAAAAATACCTTTATCTTTCATAAACTGAGGAATTTCCTCTGGATAGGGTAATAAGTGTGAGTGACCGTTAATTCTTAGTTTCCGTTTTTCCATATTTATTGTCATTGCGAGCCTTTTGGCGTGGCAATCTTTTTATAAAGAGATTAATTCGTCATACTTCCTCGTAATGACGACTTTAATTTTATTCTACCTGCACCTTTTTTGGTGGTTGCATCACTTGTCCACAATTTGGACAACTACGTTTGTCTGAATCGCCATAATATGCATCAAATATCTTAGGCATATCTGTTTCTATATTGTCTAAAGTAAAGTCTTCTTCGTACAATTTAGTTGTACAATTTTCGCAAAACCAAAGTAAAGCATCTTTTACACCTTTCTCTCTTGGATACTCAATGACTAAGCCAACCGTATTGGCTCCACGTTGTGGCGAATGTGGTACTTTTGGAGGTAATAAAAAGATGTCTCCTTCTTTAATATGAATGTCTTTTGGTGTGCCTTTATCGATAACTTTTAATACAATATCACCTTCTACTTGATAGAAAAACTCAGGCGTTTCGTTGTAATGATAATCTTTTCTACTATTAGGACCACCAACAACCATGACAATAAAATCACCATCTTTCCAGACTACTTTATTACCAACAGGTGGTTTCAAAAGGTGTCTGTTTTCTTCAATCCATTCTTTAAAATTTATTGGTGGAAATAATTTGCTCATGGTTAAAATATTTTAGATTGTGTCATTGTATAAAGTTACAAACTTTTTGTTCTTCCGCCATCAACCGGAAGATTAATTCCGTTTATATAAGCAGCGCGTTCACTTGCTAAAAAGGTGATGGCATCTGCTAACTCTTCTGGTTTTGCAAATCGTTTAGCTGGTACAGCATTTTTCATTGCACTAGCAGCTTCTGCTTCTGTATGACCTGTTTTTGCTGATTTGTTTTTAATAATTTCGGTTAAGCGTTCTGTTCCTGTTGCTCCTGGTAATACGTTATTTACTGTAATACCAAATTGACCTAACTCGTTAGCCAAAGTTTTACTCCAATTAGCTACTGCGCCACGAATGGTATTACTAACTCCAAGTCCATCTAAAGGTTGTTTTACAGAGGTAGAAATGACATTAATTATACGTCCAAAACCTTCTTGTTTCATAAACGGAACAACAGTTTGAGCCAACACATGATTACATTTTAAATGCTGTGTAAAAGCGTTTTCAAATTCTTCAATATCTGCAGAAAAAACAGGCCCTCCTTTTGGTCCTCCTGTGTTATTAACTAAAATATGAAAGCCATGATTATTAGATATATAATCCGAAACTTTAGCTTTTAAATCTGATGGATTTGAAAAATCAGCAACAATATAATCGTGAGGTCTTTGTTGAGGTAACTCTTTAAGAGTAGCTTTTAGTTTGTCTTCGTTTCTAGCAATTAGTGTGACTATTGCACCTTCTTCAGCTAAAGCCAAAGCGGTTGCTTTGCCTATTCCAGCTGTACTACCACACACTAATGCGTATTTGTTATTTAGGTTTAGATTCATGTATTTAATAATTTAAAACTTTTTAGAATGTTATCTCCAATTTCGCTATACTCATCATATTCAGCGATTGTACTACTAAATGTTAAAACATAGGCTTTACCGTTACTAATAGTATATAATTGTTTGAGTTTTAGTAGAATTCCATTTCCGAAATCTGCAGACCAAATTATAATTCTAGCTTCTAAACCACTAATAGTTGTCGATGATTGATTAAGTATTTTAGCAGAAGAGATTTGTTTTTCAACCTGATCTAGTGCTAATTTGGTATATTCTTGGATATTTAATTCAACACTTTTTAAATCTTCCACAGTTAAATTGACGTTTTCTCTAAATTGGTCTTTTACTTGTGTAATTTCTGGGCTAAAAAAAACGGCTTGCACCATTGGATTAGGTTTATTATCACTATAGCTCCAATCTTCTGGGTAATTAATTGCAAAAGTTTCTGTTTCAAAAGTTTGCCAATTTTCTTGAGAGAAAATGAAGGTTGATACTAATGTAAAAAGGACGACTAAAATAGTTGGTTTATATTTCATTGTAAGATTGTTGTAAAAGTTAATTTTGATTTTTCTTATTAAATCGTATTCTGTAAGTTCTTAATAAATTTTCTAATTTACTAGCTTTAATATTTAAGTTTTCAAGCTCAATTTTTGTAAAGTTATAATTATCATCACTAAAGGCTAAAAAATATTTTGTTGAACTACCAAAACCTTCACTTAATATGCGCTCTTCATGTATGTTTACCCAACCCTTAAATTTATTGTCTTCTGTATAGATTCCCTCAGAATTAATTATAATTTGAGGTTCTCTATTAGTTAGTTTTTTGTAAGCTTCTCTTAAGGAAAATAAGCCTACTGCAATTAAAACCCCTCCAATTAAAACCGAACTATTACTGTTTTTAGAAATCAAATATATTCCTGCTATTGTTGCAATAATCATAAATAAAACTATAAATAATGCTGATGAGAATGAATAGTAAATTTTGGTGTCTTCTGGGATTGAAATATCTTCTTCAAAAACTTCCTTTTCATTAAACTTTAGTTCAAGTGTTTTTAATATAATGTTATCTGTTTTAGATCGATATTCAGTTCTCTCAAAGGTAGAACCTTCCTCCCAAATAAGCTTTTTTCGAATTGCTTGACGTTTCAATTCATGCAGATTATTAACATTACTGTAAGCCCAAATTCGCCATTTGGTTATTAGTACACTCCAAACTAACCAAGCTAAAATTACACCTAAAAGTACTCCAATTATTAAAGCGGTTAAATCATCAATGAAGCCTTTACTTGATAAAAAGAAAAATAATAAGGGTAAGCTTACCAAACAAATCAAAACAGGTAAATTAACCATTAACTGACCATAAATAATCGCTTTTTTTACTGAAAGTTTTTGTTTCACAGAAATATAATATTCAATTTAAAAGATTGCTTAGTCTTTTAATTGTTTAATATGACATCAATACTTTATACATACATTTTTGGCTTCAGTAAAAAACCTGAGTGCTTCAAATCCACCTTCACGACCAACACCACTTGCTTTTATACCTCCAAAAGGCGTACGTAAATCTCGCATCATCCAAGTGTTTACCCAAACGATACCTGCTTGTAATTGGTTAGTCATTCGCATGGTGCGTTTAAGATTGTTTGTCCATAACGTAGCAGATAAACCATATTTTACTTTGTTTGCCATTTGTAAGACTTGGTCTTCTGTTTTAAATGGCATGATGGTAACCACTGGTCCAAAAATTTCTTCTTGATTGACTCTACAGTCGTCACTTTGTACTTCAATTACGGTTGGTTCTAAATAATATCCGTTTTCAAAACCTTTTACTGTGACTTGATTTCCACCACATAAAACGGTTCCGTTTTCTTGTTTTGCAATGTCTATATAGTCTTTTACTTTTTCTAAATGCGGTTTAGAGACTAACGCTCCAATGTTTGTTGAGGCTTCAGATGGATGTCCAACTTTTAATGTTTTGACTTTAGCTACAAAATCTTTTTTAAATTTTTGATAAATAGAATCTTCAACAAAAATTCTGCTTCCACATAAACAAATCTGACCTTGATTAGCAAATGAGGATCGAACAGTAGTATTTAACATATCATCATAATCACAATCTGCAAAAATGATGTTTGGGTTTTTCCCGCCTAATTCTAACGATAACTTTTTAAACATAGGTGCAGCTACTTTAGCTATATGTGCTCCTGTTGCAGTGCCTCCAGTAAAGCTAATGGCTTTGATGTCTTCATGTTCTATAATAGCCTGTCCAGTTGTTGTACCAAGTCCATGCACAATATTTAAAACACCTTTTGGTAGTCCTGCTTCATTACAGATTTCGCCTAATAAATACGCTGTCATTGGAGTGACTTCACTTGGTTTGGCAACGACGCAATTACCTGCAGCGATTGCTGGTGCAATTTTCCATGTAAATAAATAGAGAGGCAAATTCCAAGGAGAAATACAACCAACAACACCAATAGGTTGTCGTAAAGTATAATTTACTGCTTGTTGTCCAACACTTTCGTGACTTTCGCTAGCAAACTGCGTTATTGCATTACCAAAAAAGCGAAAGTTACTGGCTGCTCTTGGAATATCTACTGCTTTTGCTAAACTTATTGGCTTACCATTGTCTTTGCTTTCTGCTTCAGCGAAGCGTTGTAAGTTGGCCTCTAATAATTCTGAAATTTTAATAAGTAGTCTACTACGTTCTTCTAGTGTGGTTTGCGACCAAACTGGAAAGGCTGATTTTGCAGCTATATAAGCGTTTTCTACATCTGCTTTTGAAGAGTTAGGAATTTGTCCGTTAACTTCTCCATTGCTAGGATTATAGTTGTTTATCCATTGGTCTTCAATAGGATTGTGAAAGTTTCCGTTTATGTAGTTTTTGATATTCATTTTTTTTATCTGGTCAAGAGCAGTCGAGACCTAATTTAAGTAACCTCTCGACTGCGCTCGAGGAGACTTTAGATTTATAAATTAACTTCCAACATAGGCAACAACCTTAATTTCTACTACTAAGTCTGGATGTGGTAATTGATGTACAGCTACTGTTGTTCTGGTTGGTCCTGTTTCTTTGTCAAAAAATTCGGCATATGCTTTATTGTAATCTGCAAAGTCATTCATGTTTACTAAAAAGGAGGTAACATCTACAACATCTTTTAAACTAGCGCCAACTTTTTTAAGATTGGTGTCTATGTTTTTTAAAACTTCTTGCGTTTGTGTGTAGGCGTTTAGTTTTTTAGTTCCCATCTCGTCGATAATATCTACTCCAGCAATACTGTTATCTGATCTTCGAGAACTGGTTCCTGAAACGAAAATGAAATTGCCAACTTGTTTTACATGTGGATAGGCTCCTCTTGGTGTTACTTTAGTTCCTTGGTTCATTTGTTTATTTTTTGTCATCCTGAACTTGTTTCAGGATCTCATTATTTATTCTTTCAGCTTATCTCAATTTATTTTTAATTAGCTAACTGTTAACTATTTCAACCCAGCAATTCTATCATCTTCAAGAATGGCTTCAGTTTCTATTTTTACTTTGCTTAAAACATCTTTTAAATTATCTGAGGGTTTAATAATTCCATCAGACAACATATTTAAAATGGCTTTGTCTTGAGCACGACCACGTAGCATAGCTTCACGATAACCAATATGCTCATTGAAAGTTACTAAACTATATTTAGATGAATACTCGTTTGGGAATTCTTTTTCTAAAGCTTGTTCTATTTTTCGCTTTTCCTGAAATATGGCTTGACCAACATGATCTTTCATTTCATGAAAATTATCAACAGCTAAATCTGCAATTGCATCGGTATCTTTTTTTCTTGTTTTTTCGTATTCTGAAAAGACTGTTTCCCAATTGCCTTCAAATTTGTCTAGAACAGCATCAAATTCGACAACGTCTTCAAAAGACGCATTCATACCTTGTCCATAAAAAGGAACAATTGCGTGTGCGGAATCACCCATTAATAGTGTGTTACCCTTATAGTGCCAAGGAGAACATTTTACAGTTCCTAAAGGTGCTGTTGGGTTGCTAAAAAAGTCGTCTACTAAATTTGGCATTAGCGCTAAAGCATCAGGAAACTCTTTTTGAAAAAACTCAGTAACAATTTCTGGAGTCGTTAAATTATTAAAATTGTATTCGCCTTCGTCATAGCTTAAAAAAAGAGTCACTGTAAAACTGCCATCTAAATTTGGTAATGCAATGACCATAAAATCACCTCTTGGCCAAATATGTAAAGCGTTTTTATAGGTTTTGTAATCGCCAGTTTCTGTTGGAAGGATACTTAATTCTTTATAACCATGAGTTAAATAGTTTTGAGAAAAACTAAATAAGAACTTTTTACCTAAATAATAGCTTTTTCGCAAGGCAGAACCTGCTCCATCTGTAGCGATGATACAATCTGCATCTTCTATAAATTCGTCTTTAGAATCATAATCTTGAAAAAGTGCTGTTGTATTTTCAAAATCTACAAACTTACATTTTTTATTAAAATGTATGGTCACATTGTTATGTTTTTCTGCTTCGTCTAGTAATAACGAGTTAAGTCCTTCGCGAGATATTGAGTTAATATACTCATGATCACGACCACTATAATTTGAAAGAAATGTATTACCCTCTTTATCATGAATCATACGTCCATTCATTGGTATGCACAAATCTTTTACTTTGTCTTCGATGCCTACCAATTTCATGGCTTTATTACCTCTGTCTGAGAACGCTAAATTGATAGATCGACCTGCTGAGATATCTGTTTTTCGTAGGTCTGGACGCATTTCGTATACGGTTACATTATAACCTCTTTGACCTAGTCTTAAGGCTAGTAAACTTCCGCAGAGTCCTGCACCAATGATTAGTATGTTTTGTTGTTTGCTCATTATTTATAAAATGTCTTTTAACCGTTCTACCATATTATAAACATCTTCAAAAGAGTTGTATAATGGTACAGGAGCACATCTAATCACGTCTGGCTCTCTCCAATCGCTAATCACTCCAGCTTCTGTTAATTTATCATGTAAATTCCGATCAGCATTTTTTACTTGAATAGAGAGCTGGCAACCTCTTTCGGTTGGATTTTTAGGTGTTATGATTTTTATGTCTGAGTTATTAAGTTGATTAATTAAAAACTCAAAATAACCTGTTAACTCTTTTGATTTTTTTAATAGTTTATCGAAACCTGCTTCTTTAAAGATATCTAGTGATGCTCTTATGGCAGCCATAGATAATATTGGTGGATTGGAGAGTTGCCAACCTTCGGCTCCTGGAAGTTGGTCAAACTCGTCACGCATATTAAAGCGTGTTTGCTTATTGTGGCTCCACCAACCTGTAAACCTGTTAAGGTCTTTTCGGTTTGCATGACGCTCGTGCACAAATGCACCAGATAAACTTCCTGGACCAGAATTTAAATATTTGTAACTACACCAAACTGCAAAGTCTGCACCTGAATCGTGTAAATTTAATGCAACGTTTCCTGCTCCATGTGCACAATCAAAACCAACGACACATCCATGTTTGTGACCTAATTCTGTAATGCGTTTAAGATCAAAAAATTGACCTGTATAATAATTAACTCCACCAATCATGATTAGTGCAATCTCGTCACCTTGTTCTTTTAAAATGTTCTCTAAATCTTGGTAATTTGCTAGTTCTTCACCTTCTCTAGCTTTCCAGAGTATTAAACCTTCTTTATCATCATATCCATGATGACGTAATTGAGATTCTACTGCATATTTATCACTAGGAAAAGCATCTGCTTCTATTAGAATCTTATAACGGTTAGCAGTAGGCTGATAAAAGCTAACCATCATAAAATGAAGGTTGGCAGTTAAGGAATTCATAACCACAACTTCAGAAGGTTTAGCGCCAATGATGTTAGCCATAGTAGCTGTTAAAAACTCGTGATAATGCAACCATGGGTTTTTACCTTTGGTGTGACCTTCTACACCTAAATTAGCCCAATCTATAAGTTCTTGGTTAATATAGTCTTTGGTTATTATAGGTTGCAATCCTAATGAGTTTCCGCAAAGGTAGATTATATCATTGCCATCATGGTCTTTAGGAATATGAAATTGATCACGAAAGCTAGCTAGCGTATCGTTTTTGTCTAATTGTTTAGCAAAATCTAAACCTAATTTATAGTTGGTCAAGGTAATTGTATTTTACGGTGTCCAACAAAAATAAGAATAATTAGGTTAGGACGAAAGGTGAAATGTAAGAGACAAAAAAGATTGTTTTTTGTATATTTAATAAAAAGAATATTATGAGTAAAACTAAAGAATACAGTAATAATGAAGTGACTATAGTTTGGAAACCAGATGCATGTATCCATTCGGGTATTTGTGTAAAAGGGCTTGGAGAAGTCTTTAAACCAAAAGAAAGACCATGGATAAAGATTAATGAAGCGTCGACACAAGATTTAGTAAAACAAGTAAAAGCTTGTCCATCTGGTGCTTTAAGTTATTACATGAATGGCGAAGAGAATAAAGAAAAACAAACATTAAAAACCAAAGTAGAAGTCAGAGAGAATGGTCCTTTATTGGTCTATGGAACTTTGAATATTACTCATAAAAACGGAAAAGAAGAAGTCAAAAATAAAACCACTGCTTTTTGCAGATGTGGTGCTTCTAAAAACAAACCATATTGTGATGGAGCACATACTGATGCTGATTTTAAAGGATAGAAAAAGGGCTTCGCAATTTTGGTTTACGAAGCCCTTCCAAAGTTTATGTTGTCGCATAAAGCGGAATTATAATATATACGAGTCAAACACTAGTTTTAGATGTTTATTATTTAGTTTTTATTGAAATATTAGTAAAATAAAGATTCCAATTACCGTTTAGTTTTTTATGATCTTTAGCTATTTTGATGCCATTAAAATCTTCATAATTTTCAAAAGTTGTTATCATAGATGGTTCTTTAATATTACCTTTTCTAAAAACCCATTCTTTAATCATATAATTTTTGCCATAAAAAAAGTCGTAAGCATCTCCAGGTGTATAACCACCTTCTTTTCCGTATACAATGGTTAATTTATTCAACTTACTTTTACTAATTGGTGCAGTCGTATTTATAGAATCTGTAATAATCGTTCCGCTATCCCAAACTAACTGAAAAGGTGCTAATAGCCAATACTTATCGTTAATAAATCCAGCGTCTGTTTTGATACTTAAACTATCTAATTTGGTTCTGTTATAGCTAATAGTATCACTTTTGGTTATTAGCGTCACGTCTTGAGTTTTGGGTTTCCAAATCCACGAACGCTCATAATGAATAGTATCTCTATCTACATTAAACGTAAAGCCAATTTCGGATACTGTATTCCAATTATACACGCCATGTGCTTCAGCTATTTTCTGTGCATTAGTAAGTTCTGTTTTGAGTTGTTCATTGGTTTTGTTAATATCATTTTTGCATGAAAAATAAGTTAGTGCAACAGTTATTAAAAGTAATTTTTTCATTGTAATGTTTTTGTAAAGATAGTCAAGTCTTTTTTCGTTTCAACTAGATGTACTAATTTAGTGCTTAAACCAAAAGTATTATGAAACCAAATTATTTTGATATTAATAAATCTACATGGAATCAAAAGGTGAATATTCATGCAGCAAGTGATTTTTATAACATGGATGCTTTTAAAAAAGGAGAAATCTCATTAAAGCAATATGAGTTGCAAGCATTATCTGATGTAAACGGAAAGTCCTTATTACACTTACAATGTCATTTTGGACAAGATACTTTAAGTTGGAGTCGGCTAGGAGCCCAATGTACAGGAGTAGATTTAAGTGATGAAGGTATAACTTTAGCTAAACAGCTAAACACCGAACTGGATTTAGATGCACAGTTTGTATGTTGTAATGTTTTGGAAACTTCAAAGCATGTTAATGATACGTTTGATATAGTTTTTACCAGTTATGGCGTAATTGGTTGGCTACCAGATTTGAAACCTTGGGGACAAATGATTGCTGACCGATTACATACAGGAGGTACATTTTACATGGTAGAATTTCATCCTATAGTTTGGATGTATGATTATTTAGGTGAAAAACCAATTATGAGATATGCTTACAATAGACAAGAGGTGATTTACGAAGAGGAGCAAGGGACTTATGCAGATGAAAATGCAGATTTTATTTCTAAAACCTATAGTTGGAATCATGGTTTAGGTGAAGTTGTTAATGCATTAACAAAAGCTGGCTTACATATTGATTATTTAAATGAACATGATGAAAGTCCATATAACGTATTACCAGATTTGGTTTCAACCAAATCTGGAATGTATGTTACAAAAGATAAATTGTATCCTTTAATTTTTGAGATTAAGGCAACAAAACTTTAATTTTTAATAATTACTTTAGAACCTATCGTATTAGTATTGTTGTAAAATTTCACAATATATGAGCCAACTTTTAGATGGCTAAAATCTATAGAGTCTTCAGTTTTATTAGAATTTAACTTTAAAATCTCTTGTCCTAAAAGATTAAAGACTTTTACATCACTTATTTGTACACTAGATTTAAATGAGATTATTCCATTTGTAGGATTTGGGTAAAGTTTAAAATCAATATTCTCAAAGTTAATAACACCTAAAGTATTATCTGTTATTTCTAGATTGTATGTTGACTTATAATAGCCACATGCTCCAGCTTCATAAGTTATGATATAATTACCCACTGTAGATGTTGATAAATCAATTATACCAGTGGTCATGTCTATTGTTAATCCAGCTGTACTTGAGAAAACCCCATTAGGCACTCCCATTACATTTGGTGCTGGATCAGTATCAGTAATGTCATAACTTGAGTTTGAATAATTAAAGCTGGTAAAGTTATTATAATGAATGTCTATATAATCCAAAATCACATTTGCGTAGTCTTTGGCAAAAGGAACTAAGGTTTGTGGTCTAGTATCAAAAACACGACCATCATAAGTTCCTAAGTCTCTTACTCTTCTATTAACTTCGGTCATGATTGCATCAATAGTACCACCTCCACCTTGGCCATCACTTGCTGAGGCTCCAGAGCCATGACGTTCGTTATTGTAATAAAAACCATTAAAATAAGCGTTTCCATTAGGCCTTGTGTCATCACATGTATTAATTCCATAATTGGAAGCACTTGGTACTGCTCTATAGCCATTATTAGTAGAGCCATTTTGTCCACAACTAGGATAATTTAAACTACTGTAATAAGAGCTTGTGTCTTCTATATTAGTGGTTCCTGAGGTATGTGGATAATAATCTGCTAGTTGAAACAATTCTCCCAAGCTTGAAGTCCCTCTTACAAGTTGCTCTAAATCTAAACTGTTTAAATTATTATTTCTGAGGTACTCTATGCTTGTGTTAGTAACCGTATTTAAATGCCCAGTTGCAGTGTTATTAAGATCATTGCTAGTTATTCTGTAACCAATTTCAATTCTTGGTACGGTATGACTTTGGCCATGTAAATCAATATACAACCCTTTGCCCCAATTATTAGTTACACTAGTGCTTGCTTGGTCTATGAAGTTATGCCACGCATTCCAATGGTCTATAGCATCTGCATCGCCACAAGTTGCCTCGTTTAGTTCTCTATTAGGATCTAGTTTAGAACGATGCAAATTACTAATTATAACATGTGCATAGCATCCTGTTTGATTGAAAATTTCTTTTTGTATCTCACGTATTAAAATATCTGTATTATCGTCTCTTTCATTAATACCACAATTTCTATCTGGTAATGTACTGTCGTTATCTGGATAATTTATTCCACCTACTGTAGATCCGGATTGCTTAACACCACCATGAGGAGCAGAGATAATTATTGGTAGGTTTCCTGGTATGTATTCTATGTATTGTCTAGTGTCTCCAGCAAATTGCTCATAAAAAATTGGAACTCCAGGTCCAGGTGCAGGAGGATCTTGCACATTAAAAGAAAAAGATTTTGATATTTCTACAGGGTTACCTGAGGTAACATTGTTGTCAAAATCTCCATCAAATTGGAAGGTGTTTACACCGTCAACAATTACTTCCATAGATCCATTACCGTTCCAATCATCACCGTAAAAATCGTAAACAGTTATTGTATAATTATCTGCATTAGGTAGAGCACCATAATTTTCAGAATAGGTATACGCTGCATTACCAACACCATTATAACCGTTAGAAATAATAGGGTTTATGATATTACCATTTGGATCATAAAGCTCTACTTTATTTTCGGATGACCAATTAGGCCAGCTAACGTTAATAACAACATTTGAGGTTTGAGATAAACTATTAGTGTAACAAAAAACACTTAATAACAAAAGAGTTAAATTTTTCATCGATTTGAGTTTTGGCAAAAGTAATAGCTTAATAATCAGACTTTAATCTTAAAGTTTGCCGTATTAGATATATCGCTAAAATACACTATTTAATCGATGAAATGCATTGTTTTAATGATTTTCTTTTAATACCTCTGGCATTTTTGCTTTAAATTTATTTAATCTTGGTATGGATACGTTTCGTATGTAAGGATTATTAGGATGTAATTTTTCATAATCTTGATGGTAATCTTCTGCTATCCAAAATTTCTGAAAGGGATAAACTTCTGCAGCAATTGTGATGTCAAGTTTTTTAGACAGAACTGTTTTCTTAGACTCAATTATACTTTTTTGATTTTCGTTTTGGTAAAAAATAATAGAACGATATTGACTACCTCTATCTGGTCCTTGACCATTTACCTGTGCAGGATTTTGCGATGCAAAATAAACATCAACCAAGGTTTCAAAACTAACAACATTTGGGTCGTAAATAACTTCTACAGCTTCTGCATGGCCAGTTGTACCTGTATTGCTGCTCTCGTAAGTTGGGTTTTTTGTATGCCCTCCAGAGTATCCGTTAATAACTTCGTCTACACCTTTTACACTTTCATACACAGCTTCAACACACCAAAAACATCCACTTGCAAAATAAGCTTTAGCTTTTCCGTCCTCTAAAGGGACTTCAATAGGTTTTGCAGTTTTAACTGCTTCTTGTTTAGGATTAGTTTGTGCGTGGTTATTGCAACTAAACAAAAACAATAAGGTAATAAGCGGAATTAATTTTTTCATAATATAGATTTCTTTTTCTAATAGACGTTTAAAATTAGAAAACCTTAATTTGAATAGTTATAAATATATCTTAAATGTTTTGAGTTTGTTGCAAAAAAAAGCCTTTACAATGTAAAGGCTTTTTATAATTATAAATGTGATTAAGATAATTTAGCAAACATTTTTTCCATTTTTGCACGTTGCTCATCAGCTAAAGCTGCATCCACTAAGATACGTCCACTATGCTCATCTGTAATAATTTTTTTACGTGCAGCAATTTCCATTTGTACTTGTGGTGGAATGGTAAAATAAGATCCTCCAGATGCACCTCTTTCAATTGGTACTACTGCTAATCCGTTTTTTACATTAGTTCTAATTCTGTTATAAGCTTTTACTAAACGGTCTTCAATTTTTTTCTTGTAGTCTTCAGACTTAGCAATAAGCGCTTTTTCTTCTTTTTCAGTTTCTTTTAAGATAGCGTCTAATTCGCTTTTCTTATGCTTTAAATGCGTTTCACGCTCTTTATTATGCTCTTTAGTTTGAGTAATAACTTCTTTTTTCTGCTCGATTTGCGCTTTAAATTCTCTGATGTGTTTTTCTGCTAACTCAATTTCAAGTTCTTGATATTCAATCTCTTTAGTTAACGAGTTAAACTCTCTGTTATTTCTAACATTTTTTTGTTGCTCAGAATATTTTTTGATTAACGCTTTAGATTCTTCAATTAAGTTTTTCTTTGCGCTAATTTCTGAATCAACAGCACTTAAACTGTCTTCTAGTTTTTCTAATCTAGTTTTTAATCCTGCAACTTCGTCTTCTAAATCGCTAACCTCTAGTGGTAATTCGCCTCTTACATTTCTAATTTCGTCAATTCTAGAGTCTATTAATTGTAGGTCGTATAACGCTCTTAGACGTTCTTCTACTGTTGCTTCTTTTGTCTTTGCCATATTTTAAAAATACTTAACAGGATTGGTATTTGTGTTTGATAAAACGATTGCAAAATTAGGAATTTTTTTTGTAAGTAAGGCTACTAAACCGTTTTTTGTGAACTGTTCACTTTCATAATGTCCAATATCTGCTAAAAGTATAGTGTTTTCTGCAGTAAAAAAATCGTGATATTTTAAGTCTGATGTCACAAAAACATCTACTCCTGCTGCTTTTGCAGCGTTTATAGCAAAACTTCCAGAACCACCTAAAACTGCTACTTTTTTTATGGGTTTATTTAAAAATTGAGAGTGCCTGATGTGCGATACCTTCATTTTTTCTTTTAGATAGTTAAAAAATTCGGTTTCCGTTTGAGGTTGTTCCAATTCTGCAATCATACCCATACCAATAGTTTGGTTGGTGTTTTCTAGTGTTGTTACTTCGTAAGCAACTTCTTCGTAAGAATGTGTTTCAAATAGTGTTTTTAATATTTTAGACTCTAAATGTTTAGCAAAAACGACACTAAGTTGTAGTTCTTCTTCGTAATGCGTTTCGCCCTTTTTTCCTTTTGTTGGATTGGCTTTTTCATTAGCCTTAAAAGTTCCTGTTCCGTCCACGTTGAAGCTACAATTACTATAGTTGCAAATGTCTCCTGCACCTGCAGTGAATAATGCTTCTCTTAATTTTTTAGCTTCTTTTTTTGGAACATATGTTACCAACTTTTTTATGGTTTGTTGTTGTGGGATTAAGATGCGTTGATTTTTAAGATTAAGTTGATTGCAAATCATGGCATTTACACCACTAATGTGATTGTCTAAAGCAGTGTGTATAGCATATATAGCAATGTTATTTTTTATAGCTTTTAGTACAGTACGCTCGACATAATTTTTACCTGTTATACTTTTTAAGCCTTTAAAAATAATAGGATGGAAGCTTAAAATAAAGTTGCAGTTTTTGGCTATAGCTTCATCTATAACCTCTTCTAAAGTATCAAGTGTCACTAAGATGCCTGTAACCTTGCTATTGTTATCACCAACAAGTAATCCTACATTATCAAAATCTTCTGCATAATTAAGTGGAGCAATATCTTGAATATGATTAATCAGGTCTTTTACCAACATACTTTTCTGTCTTTATTATTTAAAACAAATATAAAATATTTACTTTCGTTACTGTAAAAGTTGGCTATATTTCATTTTATAAAATGAAAGGGAGCTTTTTTAGATAACTAACTAAAATGAAATTATTACGCATTATTTTATTCCCAATTGTACCCATTTACTATGTAGTGACTTGGATAAGAAATGTAATGTACGATAAGGGTTTGAAACAGTCAAAACAATATGATTTACCTATTATATGTGTTGGTAATTTAAGTGCTGGTGGTACTGGAAAAACACCGATGGTCGAATATTTGATTAGAGTACTAAAAGATGATGCAAAATTAGCAACGTTAAGTAGAGGTTATGGTAGACAAAGCGAAGGGTTTGTATTGGCAGACGCTAACGCAAATGCTGAAACTTTGGGTGATGAGCCCTTTCAGTTTTACAATAAATTTTCTGAAAACATTTTAGTTGCAGTTGATGCTAATAGACAAGAAGGGATAAGTAAATTATTAGATACTAACGCGAAACCTGAGGTAATTTTGCTGGATGATGCCTTTCAGCACAGAAAAGTAAAAGCAGGATTAAATATTTTATTAACTACTTATACCAATTTGTATACTAGAGATATTGTATTGCCTACAGGTAATTTACGTGAACCTAAAAGTGGTGCTAAGCGTGCAGACTTAATTGTTGTAACAAAATGTCCTGTTAATTTAAGTGCAACTGAAAAGAAAAACATAATTGCAGAAATACAGCCACTAAACCATCAACAGGTGTTTTTTAGTACTATAGTATATAGTGATGCAGTAGTTTGTGAAAGTAATACCATTAAGCTTACTAAATTAAAGAATTTTAAACTGGTTACAGGAATTGCAAATGCTAAACCACTGGTTGAATTTTTAAGAGGTTGTTCTCTTAATTTTGAGCATGTAGCGTTTAAAGACCACCATGCTTTTAGCGCTAAAGAAATTGAATATATTGCAACTTTTGACTGTATAGTTACTACCGAAAAAGATTATATGCGTCTTAAAGATAATGCTGCTTTAAAAGGTAAGTTGTATTACCTTCCTATACACTTAGAGATAGATAAAGCGGAACAATTTGATGCAGTTGTAAAATCTTTTATTACGCAGTAGCGTTGCTTTTTTCGCTAAGCATTAATGCGTTAAATAACTTTTTCTCGAAGTCTTCTTGCTTGAAAGGTTTAGGAATTATATCTGTAAATCCAGCATCTTCAAATTCTTGCATTTTATCTTCTATAGTTACAGCAGTTAATGCAAAAATGGTTAAATCTTTATCAAAGGTTCTAATAATTTTAGTTGCCTCAATACCACTTATTCCTGGCATGTGGATATCCATTAACACCACATCGTAGTTAGTTGTCTTAACCTTGTCTACCGCTTCTTCACCATTATCTACAACATCACAATATAGCTTCATTTTATTAAGGATTTTTTTGGTAATCATTTGATTAATCTTATTATCCTCAACAACTAGTATTTTGATATTACTCAATTCCAATTCATCGACATCATTAAAGTAATTAGCTTTTTTCTCGACAATAATTTCATTACTCTTTTTCATAGGAATTTCAAAGAAAAATGTTGTGCCTTTACCTAATTCACTTTTCATATAGATTTTACCTTTTAAAATATCAATTAACCCTTTAACAATTGATAGTCCAAGACCTGTACCACCATATTTTCTGTTTATTTGTATAGACCCTTGAGAGAAACTTTCAAACATATTTTGTTGCTTTTCTTCGCTAATACCAATACCATTATCTTCAACTTCGAAACGAATTTCAAAATTATCGCCAATTTGTTTCAATTTTTTAATTCTTACCCAAATATCACCATCCTTTGTAAACTTAATCGAATTACCAATTAGGTTGATAAGTATTTGAGAAATTTTTAATTGATCAGCATGAAAGTTGGTAGGTAGATCTTTGTCGTACTCTAAATGTAGTTGTATGTTATTGTCTAAAGCAGAATTATTTAAAGCCGATATGACATTCTCAGCTTTTTTCTTTAAATTGAATACTTCTGGTTCAATATCTACTTTATTAGCTTCAATTTTATTGATTTGAAGGATATCGTTAATAAAGGTTAATAAGTAGTCTCCTGAAAATTTTAAAGACTTTAAATGTTGTACTTGTTCTGGTTTAGGATTTTCTTCCAATAACATATTAGTTAGTCCTGTTACAGCATATAACGGAGTTCTTAGCTCGTGAGTTACAGTAGATAAAAAGTTAGCTTTGGTTTTAGTAGCTAATTCTGCTTTTTCCATCGCAATGGTTAATTCTGCATTTTTTTTATGCAGAATATTATTAGATTTTAATCTAATATTATTGTTTTTGTACAGTGATAATGTCAATAAAGATAAGATGGTAATTAAGGCAATACTTAATATAGTAGTTAGTTTTTCTAACCAAGTAGAGCTAGCTTCTTTTTCTAAATCAGCTTCTTTTTCTTTTTGATATTCTATTGGATTGCTATATAATTTATCCAATCTTTTTTCTGGTGAAAGGTAGCTACGTTTTACTTTTAAAAGCGAGTCGTTAAGTTTAATATGTTTTTTTAGGTAATAATTAGCGTCCTTATATTCGCCTTTTTCATTATATATATCACTAAGTGATGCATACGCAGTATTAATGACATTTGGATACTTATTTTGTATTGCAAGGTCTAGTCCTTGTTTGGCTGTATTTTCTGCTTCAGTTAATTTGCCTAATTTAGCTTTAGTCTCTCCCAAACTAATATAAGCACTACTTAGTATTTTGTAATTCTGGTAACGTTTAGCTAGACTAATTGCAGTTTCATATTCTGATTCGGCTTCTTCATATCTTTCTAGTTTTGAATACGCATCACCTTTATATAATATAGTTTCTGCTTCAAAGTCGTGTAGATCTTCATTTTCAAATAGACGCTCGGCAGAGTTAAAATAATCTAAAGCTCTATTATAGTCTTTTTTGCTCATGTAAACATTACCAATAGTCTTGTAGGTTTCGGCAATATTAATGTTGTCTTTGGCAAAACGTTGTTTTTCAACTGCTTTAATTAAAGTCTTTAAAGCTTCTGTATGCTCTTCAGTTATAAATTCAATTTTACCAATTTTAGAGTAAATTAAACCTATACTTTTATTGTCATTTATTTGATTGGCAAGTTTAAGCGCTTCATCTAAATCGCTTTGCGCTTTATAGAACTCATTAGAATCAATGTTTTTCTGGGCTAAACTAATGTTATAATTAATTTTACCTTGAATGATTTCCTTTTCTTTCTCAGATAGGTCCTGAGCCTGTACATTAATAACTGCTAAGCAGGTTACTAAGCACAGCGAAAACTTAATAATTAGGGACTTCATTTTTTACATTTATAACGACAAATATAAATATTTATCCGATAAAAGTCACTTTTTTTCCGATAAATTGAATATTAAGTCAATTATTCTATTTGAATATCCAGTTTCATTATCGTACCAACCAATGATTTTTACCATGTTTCCAATTACAGAAGTCATTTGTGAATCAAAAATGCAAGAATGTGGATTACCGACAATATCAATGGATACAATTGGATCTTCTGTATATTCCAAAACTCCTTTAAATTTTCCATTGGATGCTTTTTTAAAGGCTTCATTAATAGTTTTAATATCTACAGTATGCTTAACATTAAAAGTGATATCTGTTAACGATCCATTAGCTACTGGCACTCTTATACCACAACCACCAATAACATCTGATAAATCAGGAAAAATTTTTGTTAACGCTTTTGCAGCTCCTGTTGTCGTTGGTACAATACTTTGTCCTGCTGCTCTAGCACGACGTAAGTCTCTGTGAGGTTGATCGTGCAGACTTTGGTCTGTTGTGTAAGAATGAATTGTTGTGATATATGCTTGGTTTATACCACATAACTCATTAATAATATCAATCATTGGAGCTGCATTATTTGTGGTACATGAGGCGTTAGAAATTATTGTTTCAGTACCATCTAGCTCAGTTTCGTTTACACCTAAAACTATAGTTTTGATGTTATCTTCTACAGGAGGAACGCTTAAAATAACGCGTTTAGCACCATTTTTAATATGATATTGAAGCTCTGAAGCAGTTTTAAATTTTCCTGTAGCTTCAATAACAAAATCAGGTGAATAGATATTCCAATTACAATCTTTTGGATGATTATTATTTAGTAGCGGAAATTTTTGATTATCTACTATTATAGTGTTTTCTTTTGAAGTTATGGTTGCAGGATGTACACCATGAATACTATCATATTTTAATAAGTGACTTAATGTTTTAGCGTCCGCTAAATCGTTAATAGCCACAATTTTTATGTTTTTATTATTGTGAAGCAACCTAAAAACACGTCTTCCAATACGACCAAAACCGTTGATAGCAACAGTAATCATATTAATTAATGTGTTTTTGAGCTTTGTAAGAAGAACGTACCAATGCACTACTTTCTACATGTCTAAAGCCAAGTTCAAGCCCTATTTCTTCGTATTCTTTAAATTCATCTGGTAGAACAAATCGTTTAACTGGTAGGTGTTTTTTACTAGGTTGCAAATATTGACCAATAGTTACCACATCCACATCGTTTTCACGTAAGTCATAAAGCGTTTGTATAACTTCTTCACGTTGTTCTCCTAAACCAAGCATGATTCCCGATTTAGTTCTTCGTTGTCCTTGTTGTTTTAAATATTTTAAAACTCCCATACTACGTTCATATTTTGCTTGTATGCGGACTTCTCTGGTTAAGCGTTTTACAGTTTCTATATTGTGTGATACAACCTCTGGTGCAACATCAATAATTCTGTCAATATGCATCTCTATGCCTTGAAAATCTGGGATTAAGGTTTCAAGCGTTGTTTCTGGATTCATTCTTCTAACAGCCTTAACAGTTTCTGCCCACATAATGCTTCCCATATCTTTTAAATCATCTCTATCAACACTAGTTAAAACTGCGTGTTTAATTCCCATAATTTTAATAGAACGAGCGACTTTTTCTGGTTCGTCCCAATCGACATCTTCTGGACGACCTGTTTTTACGCCACAAAATCCGCAAGATCTGGTACAAACATTACCTAAAATCATAAAGGTAGCAGTACCTTCTCCCCAACACTCTCCCATATTTGGACAACTTCCTGAGGTACAAATTGTGTTTAATTTATATTTGTCAACTAGTCCTCTAAGCTCAGTATATTTTTTACCAGTTGGTAATTTTACACGTAACCATTTTGGTTTTGGTTGTCTTTCTGACGGTAATATTACAGATGCAGTGTCGTTATTCATAGGTGCAATTTTCTGACTACAAAGATACGAAGTATTCTATAAAGTTTTTAAAAACCAAATGCTAAAACCAATCAAGAAAATAATACCACCAATACTTAAAATATGAAGACCTTTTGATGGTCTCCAATCTTTTGGTGTATGTTTTCCACTAATTAAAATATAATTGATAATGGCATAAAATGGTGCTGTTAAAAATGATAAGATTGTAGCTATTTTTATTAATAAACCCATTTCTGAAGCTAACACAAAAAAAATAAAGATAGTACCTAAAGTTAGTAGGAGTATCCAAAACAAATAGCCTTTATCGAACGTTTTATTGGTTATTAGCTCTAATGATTTGTGCATGGCTCTTGGAGATGCATCTAGAGTAGTTAGAGTTGTACTAAACATTGTTGTAAAAGCAGCTACACCAATAACAACATAAGCCCAACTACCTAAACTGTTGGTATACATCGTGATTAATTGGTTAGAAAATTGTCCAGCAGAATCACTAAAGGTTTCACCACTATTAAACATGACTAAATAGCCTAATAACAAAAAACCAATACCTAAAATAATAGTTGTAATGTAACCAATATTAAAATCTAAAAGTGCTGATTTAGGGGTGAGGTTTATATTGTCTTTTTGTTTTTCAATGGTCCATAACGAATGCCAAACTGAGATGTCTAAAGGTGCAGGCATCCAGCCCATAAATGTGATTAAAAACGTTAATTCTAAAGTATTTTTAGGTAATAGTTGAATAAAAGACAGAGTGGTTTCATTTTTATTTAAAGCAAAAATAACTGCCAAAATAGTGCTGATAGATAGGACGATAATAATTATTTTAATAAGCCTATCTAATAGTTTGTAGCGTCCAAAAAATAATATAATCAAACAGATTGCGAGAATGATAACTGTCCAAACTTTAACCGAAATAACATCACCAAACAGGGTTGAAGCTAAACCAGCAGTAACAATAGTAACCGCTGTTTGAATGGTAAACATGGTAGCAAATGTTAAAATAAAATAAGCTATTAAAACAGGTTTGCCTAACTTTTTATAACCCTCTAGAAGACTTTCTCCAGTAGCAGAAGCATACCTTGGACCAAACTGAAAAAACGGAAATTTAAAACAATTAACTAATAGTAAAGCCCAGAGTAATCCTAGTCCAAAGTCCGCACCAGCACGTGTAGATTGTACTAAGTGTGACACACCAATTGCAGCACCAGCAAATAATAAACCAGGACCTAATTTTTTTAATGAGGTTAACATTACTTTTTTTGAATAATTTCTGCTAATAGCTTTTTAGCACGAAGTAACTTGACTTTAATATTATTTATGGGTTCATTAAGTTCTTCAGAAATGTCTTTATAGCTTAATTCTTGAAAATACCTTAGATTAATAACTTCTTGATAATGAGGTTTAAGTTTTTTTATATCACGCAATAATTTAGCTAAATTTTGCTCTGTAATTAACTTATCTTCAACAGAAGGTGTCTCGTCTAACACTTGATAGACTTCGTTCTCATCCGTTTTTGAAATAGCTTGTTTAATTGAGTTTTTTTCTTTTCTAACAATATCAATGTGGATGTTTTTGGATATAGTAATTAGCCAAGTATTGAAGGCGTATTTACTATTGTAGGAGTCAATTTTATCAAATGCTTTGGAGAAAGTCTGAATAGTTATGTCTTCAGCATCGTTTTCATTTTTTATACGTTTTAATTGAAAACCATAGACCTTGTCCCAATAATTATGGAGTAGATAATTAAACGCTTTTTGATCGTTTTTTTTAGCTCTATTTATGGCTTCTTCTATTTCCAATAATTTGGTTTTGAAATTTGGTTGGTTATAAAGATACTAAATTGAAATACAATTAAGAATATTTCTAAAATAGGAAGTAGTAAGATAGTGTCTAATTCGTTTAGCTTTTTTGCAGAAAAACCAAGACTTAAAAACTGGATTGCAAACCTTATTACAATTAAACCTAAAACAAAAGGCCACAAATAGGTAGATATAGCCAAAGTGATGCCTACAAGCCAAAATAATACTTGAGTGATATAAAAAGTTGATAATAGAAATTTATGTTTAAACTTATAGTGCTTAGCTGTAGACACATGTCTGCGTTTTTGCTTAAACCAATCTTTAAAGGTTGTTTTTGGGATTGAGGTTGTAAAACTATCTTTTGAATAGCAAATTGTAGTATTTTTAGCGCTAGCGACTTCGTTTATGAATAAATCATCATCACCAGATCTAATTTTCATGTGTTTTATAAATCCATTGGATTTAAAAAATTGATCTCTGTGATAGGCTAAATTTCGACCAACTCCCATGTAAGGAAGTCCTACTTTTGCTAATGAAAAGTATTGGGTTGCTGTTAAAAGGGTTTCAAACCGTATTAACATATTAAGTAATGAGTTTTTAATTTTATTATAAGCACCATAACCTAAAACGATGCTGTTGTCTTCAGAAAAATAACTACTCATTTGTTTTATCCATTGATTGGACAGTGGTTGGCAATCTGCATCTGTAAATAGTAAGTTATTATGTTTAGCAGCTTTAATACCAAGTGATAACGCGTATTTTTTATTTCCCCAAAACGCTTCAATGTTTTTGACATCAACAATCTTGATGTTTGAATGTTTTAAAGCAAATGCTTCAAAAACCTCCAAAGTGTCGTCTTGTGAGGAGTCGTTAATTAAAACAACTTCAAAGGTTGGATAGTCTTGTTCTAATATCGAAGGTAAAAATTTTGCGATATTTTCTGCTTCGTTTTTAGCGCAAATAATAACAGAAATAGGATAGAGTGTAGAGGAAGTGTTTTCACTTTTAGAAAACGCAAAGCTTCCAAAAAGCACACCATAGTACAATACTTGAATAACCACTACAATTACAAAACTGTAGAACAATACCTCAAGTATAAGCATGTATTAAGAATGTTGAGTTTCGTTACAACTGTCAAACTGGTCTGGAGTTTTACCACAAAATCCGCAAGATTCTCCTTCTGTATTTAACATTGGATTTTGGCTTGCACAAGTACCAGCAAATTTACCATCTTTTTTTGCCCAAATTTTAATTGCAATACCTGCAAAACCTAATCCTAAAAGACCTAAAGTAAGTAATAAAAGTTTCAAAATATGTTGCTTTTTTAATGCAGCAAAGATACTAAAATTTAAAAGAAAAGATTATTAGATTTTAGTTAATGAAAATTAATATAAGAAGACATTTATTCATTAATCTTTAAAGAGATTTCTGCTACAGGAGTATCATTAGAGCGATTTTGGCTTCCGCCTTTAGGCTCAATGGATATGCTTAATCCTAAAGCATCTTCTGTGTATGGTATCTCTTGTAGACGTCTGTCTGCTTCGCTTAAAACGCCTAAGCTTACCATTTTATCTTGTAACTCTGCCCAGATTTGATACACTTTATTATCTGGTAATTGAGGTAAAGAGACGACATCAATCATAGATTTTTTTTCTTTAGGATTGATGTAGGCAATTGTTTTAAGGTTCTTAGCTCTTCTATTTCCTTTTAAAACATATTTTTCTGTTTCAGGATTATTAAGTTGCTTAAATTGTTCTAACAACTCATTTAATGTGTTGTTATTATTGGCTATATCGCTTCTTAAATCAAAAATTTCATCGACAATAACTTGATTTTCTTCAGATAATTTTTGATTCTGATTAAATAGATATGCAGAACTTCCAGCAAATAAAAGTGCGACTACACAGGCAGCGACAGCTAGACTATACCATTTTGTTGTGCGTTTTGGTTTTAGCGTAATCACAGGTTTATCATCTACAGCATCTAAAACTGCATTTAATACAGACGCAGGTGCTTTTACTGCATTTAATTGTGCAGTAAATTCTAGTTTATCCTGTAGTGTTTCGTATGCTTTTTTAATTTCTGGATATTCAGAAATAAAGTGTTCAACCTCTAAAGTTTCAGAAGCTGTGGTTTGACCTATTAAGTATTTATTTAACAAGTCAGAGTTTAAAAATGTATTTATTTTATCATTCATCACTTTTACAATTAAGGGTTGTAAATTTTCTTCAATTCACGTAACGCAATTTTCAATCTTGATTTTATTGTACCTAATGGTATATCTAGTTCTTCGCTCGCTTCTTGTTGCGTCATTCCTTCAAAAAAGAGCGCGTTTATGACAACCTGATACTTTAAATCTAACGTGTTTAAATGCTTCTTTATATCTAAAACATCCTCATTTAAACTACTGGTTGTCAGTTTATATACGTTAGAATCTTCAATTTGGATTTCTTTATTAGATTTATTGTTTACAGATCGGATTTTATCTATTGCAGAATTATATGCAATACGATATAGCCAAGTAAATAATTTTGCTTTATCTGGATTGTAGCTTTTTCCTTTTTTCCAAACCTTAATTAAAGTCTCTTGTAAAACATCTTGCGCTAAGTCATCATCAGATATTACCTTTTTTATTACACCATATAAGGCATCAGCATAATTCTCGTACAACAAATTAATAGCTTGTTTGTCGCCATTTTTTAAATGTCTTACAATATGTTGTTCTAATGAAAATTCCAAGTTAATTAATGTAGTTGTTAGTTTAACTAATTTAAACCGAAGTTATTATTTAAGTTAAAAAATATTGACTTCAGCTTCAATAGATATATTAAAGATACGATAAATAGTGCTTTGTATTAATTTTGAAAGTTTTAAAATATCATGACCACTAGCTCCACCATAATTTACTAACACTAAAGCTTGCTTTTTGTGGACACCATAATTACCAAAAGATTTGCCTTTAAAACCTGCTGTTTCAATTAACCAGCCAGCTGGTACTTTAATAGCTTTTTTAGATACCACATAATGTGGCACATTAGGAAAATTTTGCTGTAGTTTTTCAAATTCTGATATAGTAATTACTGGATTTTTAAAGAAACTTCCAGAATTACCAATTTCTTTAGGGTTTGGTAATTTGCTTTCGCGAATAGCAATTACTGCTTTTGAAACATCTTGTATGGTTGGGTTTTTAATTTTCATGTTCTCTAACTCAGAAGTAATGGCTCCATAGTTAGTATGCAATACATGATTTTTAGTACTTAATTTAAAAGTCACACTTGTAATAATATATTGTCCTTTAGCTTCTTGTTTAAATATCGAGTTACGATACTCAAATTTACAGTCTTTATTAGAAAAAGTATCTTCTTTTAAAGTGTTTAAATTTAAAGCGTTACATGAATAAAATGTGTCTTTTAGTTCCACGCCATAAGCACCAATATTTTGTATTGGACTGGTACCGACATTACCAGGTATTAACGATAAATTTTCTAATCCTCCATAGTTGTTATCTAATGTCCAAAGCACAAAGTCATGCCAATTTTCGCCAGCTTGACAGTTAATTAAAACATCATGCTCTGTTTGTGAAATTATGGTTTTACCTTTTAAATCTATATGAATCACTAATGCGTCCACATCTTGAGTTAACAACATGTTGCTACCTCCACCAAGTATAAACTTACTAGGATATTTTTTAGAAGCGTAGATATCTTTCAACTCCTTAACAGAGTTAATCGATATAAAGTGCTTTGCTTTAACATCAATACCAAAAGTATTGTATGGTTTTAGAGATATGTTATTTAAAACTGGCACTAATCTTTATAAACTTTTAGTGCTTGTTTAATAATGTTAACTGCTTTCACTAGGCTCTCTTCATTTAAAACGTAAGCTATGCGTATTTGATTAAGTCCAACACCTGGTGTGCTGTAAAAACCTGCTGCAGGAGCTACCATTACGGTTTCTCCATCCACATCAAAAGATTCTAAAAGCCATTGTGCAAAAGCATCACTATTTTTTATTGGTAATTGAGCGATACAATAAAACGCTCCTTTTGGGTTGGCAACTTGTACACCTTCAATTTTGTTTAATTCTTCTATTAACACATTACGTCTATCTACATACTCATTAATAACATCATCAAAATAACTTTGTGGTGTCTCTAACGCAGCTTCACTTGCAATTTGAGCCAATGTTGGAGGACTCAATCGGGCTTGTGCAAATTTTAATGCAGTAGCAATAACCTCTTTGTTTTTTGAAACCAAACAACCTATACGTGCACCACACATACTATAACGTTTAGACACAGAGTCAATAACTATAGCATGGTTGTCCAAACCTACTTCTTGTAAAATGGAGTAGTGTTTTGCACCATCATAAGCAAACTCACGATATACTTCGTCTGCTATTAAAAATAAATCATGTTTTTTTACAATGTCTGCTAGTTTTTTAATCTCTTCTTTAGAATATAAATAACCTGTAGGATTTCCTGGATTACAAATTAAAATAGCTTTAGTCTTTGGTGTGATTAATTTTTCGAATTCCTCAATTGGAGGTAATGCAAAATTATCTTCAATTTTAGATATTACAGGTACGACCTTAACACCAGATGCTGTTGAAAATCCGTTATAATTTGCATAAAAAGGTTCTGGAATAATCACTTCATCATCAACATCCATAATACTTCCAAAAGCAAAAAGCAAAGCTTCACTACCACCAGTGGTAACAATTATGTCGTCATGTTTTACCTTAATATCATTTTTTGCATAATAAGCTGCTATTTTTTTTCTGTATTCCTCAGAGCCTTCAGATCTTGTGTAAGCTAAAATGTCTAATTCATGTAATTTAACTGCATCCAAAGCTATCTGTGGCGTTTTGATGTCAGGTTGACCAATATTTAAATGATACACAGTTTTGCCCATTTTATAGGCTTTTTCTGCAAAAGGAACTAATTTTCGTATTGGTGATTGAGGCATTAATTGCCCTTTTTGAGAGATTTTTGGCATTACAAATTATTTAGAATACAAATTTGCAAAAAATAATTGTAAAGTTTCTTTAAAAATTGCCTTTTAAGATTGATAAAACCTAAAAGATTTGTAAATTGATTTCAGACATCATTTTTTTTCTATGAATGCGTTTACTTAAAATAAGTTTCTTCCTAATCTTAATCTGTAGCTTTTATTCTCAAGCACAAAGTACTTATGTGTTAGATAAAGATAGTGCATCTCAAAAAATTCGTTTTGAGCTAATTAATAACGTCATAATTATTCCAGTTGAAGTTAATGGGATTTCATTGAAGTTTCTTTTAGATACAGGTGTAAGCAAGCCCATAGTTTTTAATTTTTTAAAGGCATCGGACTCATTAAAAGTTTTAAATGCAGAAAAAATAAAATTAAAAGGGTTAGGAGATGGCGATTATATTGACGCATTACGATCTAGCCATAACACATTTAAAATAGGTAATGCAATAAATACAGATCAAACTTTTTTTGCAATTTTTGACCCCAGAGTTAATTTTGCTCCAAAATTAGGAATAGCAATAGATGGTATTATTGGATACGATTTGTTTAAAGATTTTATAGTAGAAATTAATTATTCTAACAGATTTATCAGACTACACCAACCTGATAAGTATACTTACAAAAGTTGCAAAAAATGCGAAACTTTTAATTTAGAATTCAATAATAACAAACCTTATTTGGATGCTAAAGTGCTAACTAACGGTAAAGACATTCCTGTTAAGATGTTAATTGATTCTGGAAGTAGTGATGCGATTTGGTTATTTGAGGATGATGAAAAAGACTTAACCCTTTCAAAAAATTATTTTTATGATTTTTTAGGATCTGGTCTAAGCGGAAATGTATTTGGTAAACGTACCAAAATTGATGCTTTAAAATTAAAGCAATTTGTTTTAGAAAATCCAAAAGCAGCTTTTCCAGACTCTGTTACAATAGCTTCAGTTAAAAAGTTTAAAGATAGAGATGGCACCTTGGGAGGAGAGGTTTTGAGGCGTTTTAATTGTATTGTAGATTATACAAATTCTAAACTTACCTTAAAACCCAATTATTTTTTCAAGAAAAAATTTAGTTACAACAAAAGTGGATTACAGATAGAGCATGATGGAGTAAGAGTAATTATGGAGTTTGATGTGTATGATAACTCGACTACATTTAATCCAAATAGCTCAGGATTACAAGTTAAAAGTATATTAGCTAAAGATTATAAGTATTCAATTAAACCAGCTTATAGAGTGTTTAATGTTATTAAGAATTCGCCAGCATATAAAGCAGGATTACAAAAAGGAGATGTTATATTTGAAATAAACGGTAAGAGTACTCATGACATGACGTTGAATAATTTAGTTGGTTATTTTTATCAAAAAGAAGGTACAAGAATAAAACTTGTTGTAGATAGATTAGGTAAGAATAGAAAATTTGAATTTAATCTAGAATCTCCCATAAAATAAAAAAGCCGAAAACTAATTGTTTTCGGCTTTTAGTATAATTATAGTGTTGTTAACTTTTTTTAGTTTCCATTACACTTTTAGACTTTTTCTCTAATACACTAGTTTTTGAAGGGTCAATAACTTCACCTTTAATTTTAAGTGATACGGTTGGTGTTTCTGCATTAGATAAAACAGTAATTGTTTTTCTAATAGGCATTACACGATTGGTGTCGTACTTTACCTCAATTTCTCCAGTCTCTCCAGGCATGATTGGAGCTTCTGGTTTTTTTGGTACTGTACATCCGCAACTAGAACTAACTTTAGATATGATTAAAGGTGCATTACCAGTATTAGTAAACACAAAAGTTCTAACACCATTAGCACCTTTTTCTATAACTCCGTAATCTATCGTTGTTTCTTTAAACTCAATTTTAGCTATTTTTTCTTGAGCATTCACAGATAGACTAATCAATCCGATAAATAATATTGTAAATAATTTTTTCATTTTATATCTAATTTAATGGTTCGTAAATTTAATTACTTTTTATTCCTCCTGCAAAATTATTAGATGTAATGCACACTTGCAAATACTTATAGCTTATTTAACTATACATTATTCATCTATAAAATTTCACAAAAACAGAAATATAAGTACTTTTGTAAACTATATTTCAAAAACTATTCCAAAGTATGCAAATTCCATCAAAATACGATGCGCAACAAGTAGAAAATAAGTGGTATGACTACTGGATGACACACAATTATTTTCATTCTGAGCCTGACCACAGAGAGCCTTATACCATTGTTATTCCGCCACCAAACGTAACAGGAGTCTTGCATATGGGACACATGTTAAATAACACTATTCAAGATGTGTTAATCCGTCGTGCGCGTTTACAAGGTAAAAATGCCTGTTGGGTTCCTGGTACAGATCATGCCTCTATTGCTACAGAAGCTAAGGTTGTTGCTAAATTAAAGGCACAAGGTATAGATAAAAATGATTTGACAAGAGACCAGTTTTTAGCTCATGCATGGGAATGGACTGAAGAATATGGAGGCGTAATACTTGAACAACTAAAAAAATTAGGATGCTCTTGCGATTGGGACCGAACTAAATTTACAATGGATGACGACATGTCAGAAGCTGTAATAAAGGTGTTTGTAGATTTATATGAAAAAGGACTAATTTACAGAGGTTACCGTATGGTAAATTGGGATCCGGAAGCTAAAACCACGTTGTCTGATGAAGAGGTAATACATGAAGAACGTCAAGGAAACTTATACTACATCAATTATAAAATAGAAGGAAGTGACGACACGTTAACGATAGCAACTACGCGTCCAGAAACTATTTTTGGAGATACAGCCATTTGTATTAATCCAGAAGATGATCGTTTTGCGCACTTACGTGGAAAAAAAGCCATAGTGCCAATTTGTAATCGCGTAATTCCGATTATTGAAGATGAATACGTTGATGTAGAATTCGGAACAGGTTGTTTAAAAGTAACTCCTGCTCATGATGAAAACGATAAAGTTTTAGGTGATAAGCACAAATTAGAAGTCATCGATATTTTTAATGAAGATGCTTCGCTGAATAGTTATGGATTACAATTTGAAGGTCAAGATCGCTTTGCAGCTAGAAAAAATGTTGCAAAAGAGCTAGAAGCTAAAGGTGTTTTGGTTAAAACCGAAACACACATTAATAAAGTGGGTACATCAGAGCGTACCAAAGCAGTTATTGAGCCACGATTAAGCGACCAATGGTTTTTAAAAATGGAAGAATTGGTTAAACCAGCAATAGAAGCTGTTTTAGGTGAGGATGCAGAGATTAAATTATTCCCAAAGAAATTTGAAAACACGTATCGTCATTGGATGGAAAATATAAGAGATTGGAATATCTCACGTCAATTACTTTGGGGACAACAAATTCCTGCCTACTATTATGGAGATGGGAAAGAGGATTTTGTAGTAGCAGAAACTCTTGAGCAAGCTGTTAAGCTTGCACAAGAGAAAACTAACAATTTGCAACTAACTACTAACGACTTGCATCAGGATACAGACGCATTAGATACTTGGTTCAGCTCTTGGTTATGGCCTATGTCTGTGTTTGACGGAATACGCAATCCAGAAAACAAAGACATAAAATACTATTATCCAACAAACGACTTAGTAACTGGTCCAGATATTTTATTCTTTTGGGTCGCACGTATGATTATTGCTGGTTACGAATATAAAAATGAAAGACCTTTTAATAATGTATACTTAACAGGGTTAGTTCGCGATAAGCAACGCAGAAAAATGAGTAAATCTTTGGGGAACTCACCAGATGCATTAAAATTAATAGAAGATTATAGCGCAGATGGAGTACGTGTTGGATTACTGTTAAGTAGTGCTGCTGGTAACGATTTAATGTTTGACGAAGCCTTATGCCAACAAGGAAAAGGATTTGGAAACAAAATATGGAATGCCTTTAAATTAACCAACCTTTGGGAAGTTAGCGAATCTATAGAACAACCTAATTCTAGTAAAATAGCAATAGATTGGTACGAAGCTAAGTTTAATACAGTATTGGTAGAAATAGAAGACCACTTTAGTAAATACAGGTTGAGTGATGCTTTAATGGCTATTTATAAATTAATTTATGACGATTTTTGTGGATGGTTACTTGAAATTGTAAAACCAGCCTATCAACAACCTATTGATGCAATAACATATAATAAAGTGATGGCCATTTTTGAGGATAATTTAAAAATATTACATCCTTTTATGCCATTCTTAACAGAAGATATATGGCAATATATTTCTGAAAGAACTCCAGAAGACGCATTAATTATTGCTAAATGGCCAGAAGTTAAGCCAATTAATAAAGACTTAATCACGCAGTTTGAATTTGCGTCAGAAGTTATTTCTGGTATAAGAACGGTTAGAAAAGAAAAGAATATAGCGTTTAAAGATGCTATCGGTTTTTCGGTTATTAATAATGAAAGGTCAAATACAACTTTTGATACTATAATTGCTAAATTAGGAAACTTAGAAGCAATAGAGTATGTGTCAGAACCAGTTGAAGGTGCTTTAACCTTTAGAGTAAAATCTAACGAGTATTTTATACCAATGGAAGGTGCAATTGATGTGGAAGCCGAAATTGTTAAGCTAACCGAAGAGTTAAATTATACTGAAGGCTTCTTAAAATCAGTACAAAAAAAGCTGTCTAACGAGCGTTTTGTAGCTGGTGCACCAGAACAAGTTGTAGCTTCTGAAAAGAAGAAAGAAGCAGACGCTTTGGCTAAGATTGAGACTTTAAAATCTAGTTTAGAGAGTTTAAAGTAAGTCAAAATGTCAAACAAAACCAAATACTCAATACTTACAGCAATTGTAATTATTGGAACCTATTTAATTAAAGACTATTTAATTGCAAAAGAAAAAATTGAAGTAGTTGCAGGTGGTGCAACTGTAAAAGCAAACACCAACGAGTACTTTTTACCAACTAGCACAACAGGTCAAATTGTCCATCACGAAGGATACAGTCTAAGTTATAGTGAACCACATGAGCAAGCAGAATGGGTGGCTTACGAGCTTAAAAAGTCTCATTTAAGTAACGCTAATTTTAAGCGTCCTTATTTTGAAATTGATGAAGCAGTAAAAACAGGTGCAGCACATTGGCGTAATTATAAACAATCAGGTTATGATCGTGGACATTTATGTCCTGCAGGTGACAGAAAATATAGTCAAGCAGCGCATGACGAAACGTTTTTAACTAGTAATATCTCTCCTCAAAAACACGATTTTAACTCTGGAGTGTGGAATAGGCTAGAACAAAAAACACGCTATTGGGCTAGTAAGTATGATGGTGTTTTTGTTATATCTGGAGGAATATTAAAAGGTAAAATGAAATCTATAGGTACCGAGAAAGTGTCTGTGCCAAATCAGTTTTACAAAGTGTTAATAGATAACAATACTGGTAAAACTAAAATGATTGCATTTTTGATGGATCATCAAGATTCTGACTTGCCACTTTACAAATTTGTGACTTCAGTAGATCACATTGAAAGCTTGACAGGGATTGATTTCTTTTCAGAATTAGATGATGACCTTGAAAACAATTTAGAAGCTTCAAGCGACTATAAAAACTGGAGTTTTTAAAACAGTTTTTTCTTAACTCCTTTCCAGCGTAAATGTCTTATAAATCTACCTTCTTCAACAGTTACAAGTTGTTTAGGTTTATTTATAACAGCTTTTAAATAGCCAATTACATAATCTTTAAAATATTTAAAACTGTTCTTTTTTATTCCCATTTTGATGGCTGTAATAAAAGTAAGTATAAAGCCATATCGCATTTTATACATCGCTTCGCCTTGTAAGTATTTAGCAGATTTATTATAACTGATGCCAGTTGGTTTGAGATGCTTAACATGTAAAGAGTCATCCAAGACAATATTCCAATTATGGTATTTGGCAAGTAGCTCGTCCACAGTATCCCAACCCATGGACTTTTTTAATTGCCCAATTGCTTCAAAACAGTCTTTTTTGTAGGCTTTCAAAGCACCTCTAATGTGGTCCTTACTGGTAATATCCTCTAAAACCCATTGGTTATTTTTTAGAATGTAGCAGTAACCAGCAACCATCCCAATGTTTTTATTGGTATTAAAATGAAGAGCTAATTTTTCTAAATAATTTAAAGGAAAAATTAAGTCAGCATCAAATTTACAAATCACATCAAAATCCTTTGCAATAACTTCGTAACCTTTGTAAAAAGCATTAATTATTTTGGTGCCTGGTAAATGTTTATTGGAAGACGTAATATTAATCAATTTTATAAAATCAAATTTTTGCTGAAACTCTTCAACTATCATTCTAGTCTCGTCAGTCGAGTTATCATTAACTACAACAAGTTCCTTTGGAAGTAAAGTTTGATCAGTAAGTGATTTTAAAGTCAATCCAATGGAGGAGGCTTCGTTGTGAGCAGGAATGATTATATAAAATTTCATTTATTTCTAAGTATATTTAGATATTAGATGAGTTTTATCTTTGGGTACGAAGAAGCAATTTCTAATACCATCATCATTTTCTCTAACTATACTTGTAACTTTAGTTAGATTTTTATTTTTATGGTTAAATATTAAATAATTTAATGGTTTGAAAAAATCTTCTAATTCTTTTTCTATAGTGTTAAACAATGTTTCACAAATAACTATTGGTTGATTCTCAATAATTGTATTTTTTCCATTATTTAATATTTCAATTTCAGTTCCTTCTGTATCCAGTTTAATTATATCGATATTTTTAATATTATTTTGTTTAACAAATTTATCTAAAGTAGTTGTAGATACTTCTCTTTTTATAAAATTCCTTGACTTTGTTTTAGTGCCAGTATTACCTTCTCCAGCTAAATTATACTTTAAATTTTTATATTTAACATTTTCTACTTCATAAAAATCAATTACTCCTATAGAATTTGATAATGCAACATCAAAAGTTTTAATTTGATTTTCAAATTTATTTAGTTCGATATTTTTATCTAAGTAGTATTTTGGACCAATTGCAGGTTCAAATGCATAAATTTTTATTTTAGGATTTGATTGGCCTGCTAGCAGAGAATAATAGCCAATATTTGAACCTATGTCCAAAAAAGTTCTCTTATTTTTTACTAAATCTTCAAATATGACTGAATATTCAAATTTTTTGTAACCTTTCCAATAGAGTAACTGAGTTAAATAACTAGTTTGATTGGTTTCAATTTTAAGAATACCTGATGTTGTTTTTATTTTTATAATACCAGAGGGAGGGAGTTTAATATTTGGAATAAACTTTCCTAAAAGTTTATTTATTTTTCGAAAAATAAAATTTATATTTCTTTGATATATAATTTTATAAATAATATTTGCTAATTTCATTACTAAATATATTAAATTGTAAATATATATTCCTCCTTAATTAAATTAATTTAAATGCGTTTTTATTTTTTATTTTTTTATTTGCTTTTTTCTAAAATTTTATTTTCTCAAAATGTAACTGTCTCAAGTTATCAGAAAATAAATGATTTAAATGGAGGATTTAGTGGGATTTTAAATGATCAAGATAATTTTGGGGTTTCAATTGATAATATTGAAGATTTGGATGGAAATGGCGTCAATGATTTGATTGTTGGAAGTTTTTCAGATGATGATGGAGGAACAAATAGAGGAGCAGTTTGGATATTGTTTTTAGACAGTTCCAATAATGTTATAAATGAAACTAAAATAAGTAATACTTCAGGCGGTTTTGGAGGTGCTTTAGATAATAATGATCGTTTTGGTGGAGCTGTATCTTATCTAGGAGATTTAAATGGTGACGGGAAAATAGAAGTAGCTGTTGGTGCAGATTATGATGGAGATGGTGGTGTGTGGAAAGGTGCTGTTTGGATACTTTCTTTAAATTTAGATGGGACAGTTTTTTCTCATTCTAAGATAAGTAGTACTTCAGGTAATTTTAATGGTAATATTAATGGTGATGCTATTTTTGGAACAGATATAGAAAATATAGGAGACCTAAATAATGATGGAATAGATGATTTAGCTGTTGGATCTAGAAGAGATAATGATGGAGGAGGAAATGAAGGGGCAGTTTGGATTCTTTTCCTAAATTCGGATTTTACTGTTAATGATTACCAAAAGATTAGTGAAACATCTGGTGGTTTAAATATAAATTTAGGTTTTGAAGATTATTTTGGTGGATCTGTTGCAAATCTTGGAGATTTAAATGGAGACGGTGTAATTGACATTGCAGTTGGAAGTTATAGGGATGATGATAGTGTAAGTAATTCTGGTGCAATATATATACTTTTTTTAAATCAAAATGGTACTGTAAATAGCACTCAAAAAATATCGAATATAGATGGAGGTTTTTCTAATGAGTTTAGTCAAGAGGCACTTTTCGGAGAGTCTATTGATGGAGTTTCTGATAGAGATGGTGATGGTAAAATTGAAATCATAGTCGGTGCAATGAAACAATTTAATCCTACATTATCTGTATCTACTGGAGGGTTTTACGTAATAGAATTAAATTCTGATGGTACTATGTCTGAATTTGAGTTTTATAGTTATAATGAGAATTGTTTTCAAGGACAATTAGCAAACGGTGATTTATTTTCTGGTTCTGTTACTATGTTGACAGATTCTACTTTTGCTATAGGTGCTTATGGAGATAGTGAAAATGGTTTTAGGAAAGGTGCGGTTTGGATATTAGAGATTTCAGACGCCTCAAATATTAACGTGAATACTATTGATCCAACTGTTTGTGGTACCAATGATGGTTCAATAATATTTTCTAGCTTTATACCAAATACAAGTTATACTGTAAGTTTTGATCACGATGGTCAATCTGAAGTTTGGATTCCAGACTCTAATAGTTCAGGAGAAATAGTTTTGTCTAATTTAAATGAAGGTTTATATTCAAATATTAATATTACTCAAAGTAACGATTTAACTTGCAATATTAATATTGAAGATGTGGTATTGACTACTAATGATTTTGTTTTAAATTTTTCTGTTAATTCTAATGTAGATTGTGGTGTGTCAACAGGAAGTATTTTAATAGAAAATTTAGCGCCAAACACATCATATATTTATGATTATGAATTTGATAGTTTAATGTTTTCGGGAAGTTTCATTTCTGATACTAATGGAGAATGGATTATTGATGGATTGTCAGCTGGAGATTACGAATTTTTAATGGTAGTTGATTCAGTTAGTTCATGTACCGATGGTATAGGTTTATTAACTATAGGGAGTGCATCACTAAATGCTGGTGTAAATAGTAATAATCCAACACTTTGTAATACAATTGACGGCTCAATTGTTTTTACAGGTTTAACTACAGGATTGCATTATACAATAAACTATGAGCTCAATGGTAATATAACAACGCTTAATATGCAAGCAGATATATCAGGTGAGATACATGCTAACTCATTAGGAAGTGGTGTTTATGAGAGTTTAGTTATAATTGAAGATTTAAGTGGTTGTTCCCAAGATTTTGGAAATGTTACTTTAACGACTCCAATAGTAGATTACAATTTTTCAGTAGTTCCATCATCAAGTTGCGTTGCTGATGGAGCAATTTTAATTACAGGATTAATACCTAATAGTGAGCATGATGTTTTCTATGATTTTAATGGAGTTACTGTTGGCGATTTGATATTTTCAGATGCTTCTGGATATATAACTTTATTAGATTTATCTGTTGGAACTTATCAAAATATTATTGTTCATAGTTATTCAGATGGTTGTTCTGATAGCGAAATGGAACTAATAATTCCTGTAGGGTCAAATTTTACAGCTACGATAACATCAAATAACCCGACAGGTTGTAATATGTCTGATGGGATAATTTCTATTGGAGGTCTTGAAGATGAATCAAGCTATACAATAGTTTATAATAATAACGGAGTTGAAAATACTGTGACTTTAACTTCGAATTCATTTGGGGAATTAAATATAACAGGTTTATCTTTCGGTTCTTACAGTAGTATTTCTATTACAGAAGATAGTACAGGATGTGTTGCTAATTTAGACTCTATCACACTGACGACTTCAAATTTAACTGCAACTATAGATTCAATTAACCCAACAAGTTGTAATGTATCAGATGGAGTAATAATACTATCTGATCTTGGAGACACACTAAGTTATACAATTTCCTATGATTATAATGGAGTTGAAGTTAACATAACATTAAGTTCAAATTCATTAGGGGAATTAAATATAACAGACTTGTCTTCTGGAATTTATGATAATATAACTATAATCGAAGATAGTACTGGCTGTGTTGTTAATGCGAGCCTTATTGACTTAGTTTGTTTTGATGATTTGACAGAATGTATAAAAGTAAAAAAGTTTTTTACTCCAAACAATGATACTGTAAATGATGTTTGGAAGGTAGAAGTAGAGTCTAATTTTTGTGATTTTGAACTTTATATTTTTGATCGGTATGGCAAATTATTAAAAACACTTACTCCAAATAATAGATTTTGGGATGGCACATTTAAAGGCTTGAATATGCCAACTAATGATTATTGGTACTTAGTTGAATATAAAGATGAATTAGGTTTTAAAAAACAACTAAAATCTCATTTTACTCTAAAAAGATAATTTTTAATATTTATAAACTATCGCGTTAATGTGCATACCTGCACCAACACTAGCAAATATAATAACATCTCCTTTTTCTATTTGCTGATTTTCTAATTTATTATTTCTTATTAAATCAAATAATGTAGGAACAGTTGCAACAGAACTATTACCCAGTTTATGAATACTCATTGGCATAATGCCTTCTGGTTCTGGTGTTTTATACAAACGATAAAAACGTTTTATTATGGCTTCATCCATTTTTTCGTTAGCTTGATGAATCAATATTTTTTTGACATCTTTAATGTCAACACCACTATTATCCAAACACTCTTTCATGGCTAATGGCACATTGTTTAATGCAAACTCATAGATTTTACGACCATGCATTTTAATATAACGCGTGTCTTTATCTAAGTCTTGATTGTTTGAGTTGCCAAAGAATAAATAATAGGCTTCGTCATAAGTAAAACTTGCAGTATTATGGGCTAAAATTCCGCCTTCTTCATCTGTAGCTTCTACTATTGTTGCACCAGCACCATCACTGTAAATCATGCTATCTCTATCGTGTTTATCAACTACTCTAGAAAGTGTTTCGCTACCAATAACTAAACATTTTTTTGCCATTCCAGCTTTAATATAAGCTTGAGCTTGTATGACACCTTCTACCCATCCTGGACATCCAAATAAAATGTCATAGGCGACACATTTAGGATTTTTAATACGTAAATTGTGTTTTACTCTCGAAGCTAAACATGGTAAAACATCAGTTTGAATAGTATCCGATTTAACGTCTCCAAAGTTGTGTGCGCAAATTATATAATCTAAGGTTTCGGGATCTACATTAGCATCTTCAATAGCTTTTTGGGCAGCTAAAAATCCTAGATCAGATGAGGTTAATTGCTCTTCTGCATAACGACGTTCACTAATACCTGTAATAGCTTTAAACTTATCAACAATAACTTCGTTTGGGTAATTTATTGTGCTACCATCTTCATTTAAAAATTGATGACTGTAAAAGTCTTCATTTTTCTCGATACCCTTTGGGATATAGCTTCCTGTTCCTGTAATCTTAATATTCATAAAAAAAGAAATTGCCTTAATTTGTTTACTTTGCTAAGATAAGCAGTAAAAATTAAAGGCAATTTGTATTGGTTAAAAAAATACGACGTTCAAATCGTTTTATGCTTCCATATACTCTTCAATTGGCGCACAGGTACAAATTAGGTTTCTGTCACCATAGGCATCGTCTACACGTCTTACTGAAGGCCAAAACTTGTTGTCTGCAACATAGTCTAATGGATAGGCTGCTTTTTCACGTGAATAAGGTAACAACCATTCATCTGACGTTAACATTGCTAAAGTATGTGGTGCATTTTTAAGTGGATTATTATCGTCATCTTTTGTAGTTGCATCAATTTCTTTTCTAATAGAAATCATAGCGTCACAAAAACGATCCATTTCTGCTTTACTTTCACTTTCGGTAGGTTCAATCATCATCGTTCCAGCTACTGGAAAAGACACAGTTGGTGCATGAAAACCGTAATCCATTAATCGTTTTGCGATATCTACCACTTCAATTCCATGGGCTTTAAATGGACGACAATCGATAATCATCTCATGCGCAGCGCGACCACGTTCTCCTGAGTATAAGGTTTCAAAAGCACCTTGCAGTCTGTGCTTGATATAATTGGCGTTTAAAATTGCAATTTCAGTTGATTTTTTTAATCCCTCAGCACCAAGCATTTTGATATATCCATAAGAAATTAAACAGGCTAATGCACTTCCAAATGGTGCTGCAGAGATTGATGTAATGGCTTTGTCTCCTCCAGTTTTTACAATAGGGTTTCCAGGTAAAAATGGAACTAATTGTTTTGCAACACAAATTGGACCCACTCCAGGACCTCCTCCTCCATGAGGAATAGCAAAGGTTTTATGCAAATTTAAATGGCAAACATCTGCTCCGATATTTCCTGGGTTAGTCAACCCAACTTGTGCATTCATGTTGGCACCATCCATATAAACCTGTCCGCCACAATCGTGAATGATTTGTGTGATTTCTTTAATGGACGCTTCGTAAACACCGTGAGTTGAAGGATAGGTGACCATTAATGCGGATAAATTGTCCTTATGTAATTCTGCTTTTTCACGTAAATCGTCAACATCAATATTTCCTTCGTCAGTCGATTTTGTCACCACTACTTTCATTCCAGCCATTACAGCACTTGCTGGATTAGTACCATGAGCAGAGCTTGGAATTAAACAGATATTTCTGTGATGATCTCCTCTAGATTCGTGATAGGCTTTTATTACCATCAAACCTGCAAACTCACCTTGCGCACCAGAATTTGGCTGTAAAGACGTTGCTGCAAAACCAGTAATTTCAGTTAATTGGTCTTCTAATTCTTTTAAAATTTGGGCATAGCCTCTAGCTTGTTTTAAAGGTGCAAAGGGATGAATATTTCCCCACTTGAACCAGCTTAATGGCAACATTTCTGCTGCAGCATTTAGTTTCATAGTACAAGATCCAAGAGAAATCATCGAGTGGTTTAATGATAAATCTTTACGCTCTAGTTTTTTAATGTAGCGCATCAATTCAGTCTCAGAATGATGTGTATTAAAGACGTCTAAAGTTAAAAAATCTGTTGTTCTCTCTAATGTTTTATCAATAACAGTAGCTTCAGAAATTGACGAGATTGTTTTTACTTCTTCATTTGCAACTTCAGCAAAAATTGAAATGATATAATTTAAATCTCTAACAGAAGTTGTTTCGTTTAAAGCAATCGTAACCGTTTCAGCATCTGGATAGAAAAAGTTTACTTTCTTATCTTTAGCTACTTTTTTTACTGTTTTAGCATCTGTTTTTATTTGTAACGTATCAAAATATGAGGTGTTAATTTGATTAAACCCTAATTGTTCTAATGCATTAGCTAGTGTAGTTGCACAATTATGAACTTTGTCTGCTATGTTTTGTAATCCTTTTGGGCCATGATAGACTGCATACATACCAGCCATAACAGCCAGTAAAACTTGTGCTGTACAGATATTAGAAGTTGCTTTATCGCGTTTGATGTGTTGCTCTCGCGTTTGTAAAGCCATACGTAACGCTCTGTTGCCATTTGCATCTTTAGTTACACCAATGATACGTCCAGGAATATCGCGTTTGTAAGCTTCTTTAGTTGCAAAATAAGCTGCATGTGGACCACCATAACCCATTGGTATTCCAAAGCGTTGTGTAGTACCAACAACTACGTCTGCACCAAATTTACCTGGAGCTTCTAATTTTACTAAGCTTAAAATATCTGCTGCAACTGCTACTTTAATGTTGTTGCTATTAGCATTTTCTATAAAGGATTTGATATCTGTAATCTGACCGTTTTTTCCTGGATATTGAAGGATGGCTCCAAAAAATTCTGTTGAAAAATCAAAGGTATCTTCATTGCCAATCACTAATTCAATACCAATTGGGTTAGCTCTAGTTTGTAATAATGAAAGGGTTTGGGGTAAAATATGTTCTGAAACAAAAAACTTATTTATTCCTGCTTTTTTCTGGTTGCGCTCTCTTACTGCAAATAATAAGCTCATTGCTTCTGCTGCTGCAGTACTTTCGTCTAAAAGAGAAGCGTTTGCCAACTCCATTCCTGTTAAGTCAGTAACCATAGTTTGGAAGTTTAATAAGGCTTCTAAACGTCCTTGAGCAATCTCTGCTTGATATGGCGTATAAGCAGTGTACCAACCTGGATTTTCTAAAATGTTACGTTGTATAACTGCTGGTAAAATAGTTGGGTGGTAACCTAAACCAATATATGTTTTATAAACTTTATTTTTTTTAGAGACGTCATTTAAGTAAACCAAGTATTCTTGCTCACTCATAGCTTCATCTAAATCTAAGTCTTTTTTTAATCTAATGTCATCAGGAATAGTTTCGTAGATTAATTGGTCTATACTATCTGCTCCAATAGTTTTTAGCATCTGTTTTTGGTCGTCTTCTCTAGGACCAATGTGTCGTAATGCGAAAGCGTTTGTATTCATTTAAGTTGTGTTGTTAGTTTTTCAATTTAAATGTTGAAAAACATGAATTAAAGTGGCTTTTTTAATGATTGCAAAATTAACGAAAACTAATAGTAATATTTTGTTAAAAATTGAAAGTTTTCAACGAAACGACTGCTTTATTAACAGATTAATTATTTTTGTTTAATGAAGGTTTTTAAACAGCTTTTAGATTTTTATATAAATAGCAGTATTCACGTTGCTTTAGCTGTCTATGCATTGACTTGGATTACTTTAATAAAGTTCAACATAAATTACGATGAAACGATATTATATTTTAATTTTTATGCGACTATAACTGGCTACAATTTTGTAAAATATTTTGGCGTTGCAAAATGGCATCATCGTAGTTTGGCAAAATGGTTGAAAATAATTCAAGTATTCTCATTGGTATGTTTTTTATTGATGTGCTACTATACCTATAAATTAGAATTAAAAACACTAGTAGTAATTGCAGGATTTGGAGTAGTTACTTTTTTATATGCCATACCCTTTTTGCCTAAAAATTGGTATCTAGATACACAACAAAACCTGAGAGACATTAGTGGTCTCAAAGTATATGTTATTGCTTTAGTCTGGTCTGGCGTAACCGTTGCTTTACCTTTGATTAATAATAAGGTTAATTTTAATGCAGACGCTGTATTAATGGTGTTGCAAAACTTTATTCTTGTGATTGTTTTAATGTTACCTTTTGAAATTAGAGATTTGCGTTATGACAGTTTAAAATTGGCGACTATACCTCAAAAAATTGGAGTGAGGCATACTAAAATATTAGGTTTAATTTTGTTGTTGGTTTTTTATTTGCTAGAGTACTTTAAAGATGACACACTTACAAATTATTATCTAATACAATTGGTAGTTTGTATAATTTTAGGATTGTTTTTGATATTTTCTAATCAAAAAAGAAGTACATATTACACCACCTTTTGGGTTGAAGCTATCCCAATTTTTTGGTTGTTACTGATGTTTTTTTAACTCATTGTTAAAAGAAGATTTTAATTTTTCTTTTTCAATTGGTGTTAAGGTTTTTGACTTAATTTTATTAATTAATAAAGTCAATTTTGTATTAGTAATGGTATGTTGTTTACACACTTTACAAATAAAAAGATGAAACTTAAATTTTACTTTTTCCCAAGAAGATGCTTCTTGATATTGTGCTTTATTGCAGATATGTCTTGATTCCTCACAAGAAATCATAAATTTACTTAACATAATTAAAACCAGTTTTTTTCTAAACAACTTGCCATAGCTACACGTGCTCTGTGAATGATTACCCAAAGGTTAGACGCTGTAATTTCTAATTCATTACAAATTGTTTCGGTTTCGTAATTTAAAATGGTTTTCATCTCAAATATTTTAGCTTGTTTTTTTGGAAGTTTTGATAAACAATTATCAATTGCATCTGCTAATTCTGTGTTTTCTATTTGGTCTTCTGCAGTTTTATCAAAAGGGTCTGCAACGCGTTGTTCTAACCAATCACCTTCAGTTTCCGAATCGCTATTATAAGACATTCTAACTTCTGCTTTTCCTTTATTAGAGTTAGTTTTGCGGTAGTGGTCAATAATTTTTCTTTTTAATATAGACACTAACCACGTACGTTCGCTAGCTTCACCTTTAAAGTTTTTCATACTATTTAAGCCAGCTAAAAAGGTTTCGGAGATTAGATCTTGTGCTTTAACTCTGTCATTAACACGCGTAATTGTGTAATTAAAGAGGTAGTCACTATACAAATCTATCCATTGGTTTGGATCAATTTTATGGTTGGACATAAACGTTTGGTTTTCTTTTTCAAAATCAAAAATAAACTAAAAAAACGAATAATCAATTGACCTAAGTCACTACCCTTTTTTACAGCTAATAATGTAGTACCCAAAACTTTTCATGTGCAAGCCAGATAGTAAAGCATAAAAACTGCCTTTTAGATTGTGTAAGCTTTCCTTTTTAAAACCCTTTAATGTTATTAAGTTTTTTAAAAAGAATCCAATAATAGCAAAAGGCACGTGTAAAACTGATGGTGCTACTCTAAATGAAGCATCTTCAATTTTAATATTAGAAAAACCAACTTCTTTTAACTTTTTAATCATATTGTTTTTAGTTTCTAGACGTTCTAAACTCCAATGGTTGCATAGTTTTTTATAAGCATATTTACTACCGTAACATAATTTACTCTCTTCTTTTTTTAAAAATGCATCTGCAATAACCAGTTGTCCTGTTGGTTTTAAAATGCGGAATGCTTCTTTTAAAGAATTTATATTGTGTCCAGAATGACAAAAACTTTCAATAGCTAAAGCAGAATCAAAACTGTTAGATTTAAAGGACGTATTGTTATAGTTTTCTTTTAGAATACTTCCTTTTAAACCCTTAAGTAATTCATTACCTTTTTGTACTTGAAAGTCAGACAGCGTGACGCCAAAAGCACTTAGGTTTTTGTGTTTTTTAATGGCGTAACGCATAGATCCTCCCATACCACATCCCATATCTAGTAAGGTTGACAGTTTGTTTCCATAATTAAAACGACTAATAACTTGATTAGTCATTTGGTTAAGCATAGAATCTCTTTTAAACGGATTGGTTTTAAAAGGAATAAAATAACCAAAGTGCATATTAAAATCTTTACTCCAAAACTCATAGTCTTCAGTTGCTTCGTTATAGAAATCAACCATTTCTATTTTATTTTTTTCTGAATGCTGAATTTGTGTTATTGTCGAAGTCTCCATGATGCTAAAGATTTAAAAATTGATAAATATTTATGCTAAACAGCCAAGTATATATAATTGCAAAAAAGGTGAACAAGCTGTTCATAAAGTAGCTACCAATCTTAAACAATTTCTTTTTAGGGATGTCATACATAGGATAATAAGCAATTTGAGTGGCTACTTTACCAACCCAATAAGCGCATATTAAACCTGTAATAGCTATTGCTAATTCTGTATGGTTTTGTAGTTGATCAGGAAGTAAAATAGCGATAAGTCCAAAAGAAAAATTTAAACCTTGTATATACCTTCCATAGGTTTTAGCAATTTCCTGATTTAATGGTTTTAATTGCTTAACGTCATTATACCAGTCAAAAACTTGATGCCTTATATAAGGATAAATTAAAGCGGTAAAAATTTGACCGCATCCTCCAAGGATGATTAGCCAGTTTGGGATTTGATAGTTCATGATTTATATATTTTAAATAGTTATCTCTTTTTTAATTTTAAGATTCTCATTTGTTGTTTTTATCATAACATCAACAAGAGAAGTTATATATAGATTAAGAAAAGCTAGCAGTACAGAAACAATCATCATTATTAGAAAAAGACCATCGTTACTTGGTAAAAAAGACGTGTACATAAAGAAAAATCCAATAAGAATAACTGTTGTAGTAATGCAATACACAGAAAGTAGATTATAAATTTCTTTAGTTATTTTTTTCTCATTAGCTATCATAACCATTGCCATTATTATTTGAACAATTCCTAAAGGAATTAAAAAAAGTAAGCCCAAATAAATGGTGAACCCTAGAATAATATTAATAATGATTAAGGTTTTGTTGATGTTGTATAAGTTTTTCATAATTATTATTTGTATTAAACTTTCAGAAAATATTGAAATATAAGTTTAAATTTTTTATTTGAATAATTTAAGTAAAGACTTAGTAATCCAGTTTTGTTTTTGATTAACTAATTTATTAATCATAGAATCCATAGTCTCGGTTAACTCGTGTAATGCTTTGGTTTGTTTAATTAGTTCTTTAGTTTTTTCGGTTCCATCGTCTTTAATAGAAGAGACTTCATCTAAAATTTTTACTACAGGTTTTATTTCTCTTCTGCTACGCTCAACAGCAACAATACGTGCTAATTCTTGTACGTCTTTTTCGGTTGTAAAAAATTCTTTACGTTCTCCAGCTACTAATGTTTTGGAGACAATTCCCCAATCCATGAGCTGTCTTAAATTCATACTTGTATTACCTCTAGATATTTTAAGTTCTTCCATGATATCTTCCATAGATAGAGGTTTTGTGGATATAAAAAGCAAAGCTTGTATTTGCGCCATAGCTTTGTTTATGCCCCAAAGTGAGCCTAAACTTCCCCATGTACTAATAAATTTATTTTTTGCTTCTTGGTATTCCATGACACAAAGATATATATTATTTTTAAACTTTCAATAATTATTGAAAGTTTAATTTTAATAATTAAAATCGATTAATTTACTTTTAGTTATGGATTATAGTCTAGAGGTAAGGCGTCTCCTAACTTTTCATAAGACCAATAGCCTTCATATGACACATCAAGAGGGTTTAATAACACGCCTGATGGTTTTAAAATGATATTCTTAGCTAACGGAATTATTGATGAGGTTTGTGGTAAAGGCTGTCTTTTAGTGCTAGACTTGCCCATTTTAAGGTAGCCTGCTTCCTCTTTTTCTTTGGCATATACTATAATTAAATTGTCTTCAAATTTAAGATGTATTATATTATTTTTCTTGTTAATTATGTCTCTAGTTTTAATATTAGATCTATATAAATAATCTGTAAACTTTTGTGGTTTTTCAACATTTGATTGCCCATTAGAATGTGAAACTCGTTTAAATTGATGTACTGTAAAACCCTCTTTGTCAAGAGTGTTATCTATTGCAGATTTAAAAAAATGTCTAATAGAACCATTATACGCTTTTAGTCTATTTTTTTTCCACATTTTTTGCTCATTATCACTACCTTCTAATGGTTGATATCTTGTATATCCAACATAGGTAACAGAGTTGTTTTGTTTTACAAAACTTTCCAACTCGAAGACTATTAAGTAGCCTAAACCTCTATGCTCTATTTGTAGTGGTTCTCTAGCACTAGCTATTAAGATTTTTTGTCTTTTATCAAAATCAAACTGTAATATTTTTGGGTTTAAAATCTTGCAATCTTTTGATAATTTTGTAAAGCCTATGAATTCTTTTTTAAAAACAGAAAGATTATAATACCATTCTTTGTCATAAATAGTTTTTTCAATTATAACTTCGTCTAGTATGTTTCTATCTTCTAATAGAGTAAAAATTAATGGATTTTTGTAAGTAGTAGTGTTTAACTTGTAATTTATTTTTTTGTATCCTAGATAAGAGATTATTAATTGGTGTTGTCCTTCTTTAACAGTAATTTCAAATTCACCTTTAGCATTAGACGTAGTTCCAACCATTGAGTTGTTTATATAAACATTTACGTACTCTAAAGGACCATTACTATCATTAACTGTTCCAGAAATAGTAATTTGTGCTATTGATGAAAATGAAGTGAGAATAAATATGAATAACCATCGAATTTTCATATTTAAAATTAAACAAATAAAATCAATTTTATAATTATTAATATCTAATTACAGTTAATTAATCAGTCCTGCACGTTTTAGTAACGCCTCAGGTTTAGGTTCCTGACCTCTAAAACGTTTGTAAAGTGTCATTGGGTTATCTGTTCCACCTTGAGATAATACATGATCTTTAAATTTTGTAGCTACTAGTTTGTTAAAAATACCTTGTTCCTTAAAATACTCAAATGCATCTGCATCCAATACTTCTGCCCATTTGTAGCTATAATATCCTGATGAGTAACCTCCTTGAAATATGTGTGCAAAAGCCGTACTCATACAGTTGCCTTCAACATCTGGATAAAGTCGAGTACCTTTAAATGCTTCATTTTCATGAGCTTTGACATCTGTAATAGTCGTAGGGTTTGTGCCATGCCAACTCATGTCTAACAACCCAAAGCTAATTTGTCTTAAGGTTTGCATACCTTCATGGAAGCTGGCACTTTCTTTAATTTTTTTGACCAGTTCCATAGGTATCACTTCATCAGTTTTATAATGCTTTGCAAATAACTCTAACGCTTCCTTTTCGTAACACCAGTTTTCTAAAATTTGGCTTGGTAATTCCACAAAATCCCAGTACACACTGGTTCCTGATAAGCTAGGATAATTAGTATTGGCAAGCATACCATGTAAAGCATGCCCAAATTCGTGAAACAAAGTGGTCACTTCATTAAAGGTTAATAAAGACGGTTTGCTTTTTGTAGGTTTTGTAAAATTACACACTATCGAAACGTGTGGACGTTCTTGGATACCATCTTTAACGTACTGTGGTTTATAAGACGTCATCCAAGCACCATTACGTTTTCCAGCTCTTGGAAAAAAGTCTGCGTAGAATATAGAAACAAGTTTATTATTGTCGTCTAAAACTTCATAAGTCATGATATCTTCATGATATTTATCTATAGTATCTATGCTTTTAAATTGAAGTCCAAATAATTTATTTGCTACTTGAAATGCACCATCAATCACTTTTTCTAATTGAAAATATGGTTTTAATTTTTCGTCATCTAAATTAAATAATTGTTGCTTCAATTTTTCAGAATAGTAAGCCGAATCCCATTTCTCTAACTGTTTAATTCCATCTAACGTTTTAGCAAAATTTTGAAGGTTTGCAAACTCACGTTCTGCTGCTGGTTTTGCTTTATCCAACAACTCATTTAAAAACGAGGTAACTTTTTCTGGTGTTTCAGCCATACGCTCTTCTAGTACAAAATGGGCATGCGTTTTATAGCCTAACAATTGGGCTCTTTGGTATCGTAGTTTAGCAATATTTATAACATTTTTTTGATTATCCAATGTATCGTTATTAAATCCTTTACTACCAAAAGCTAAAGCTAGTTTTTTACGTAATGCTCTATTATCTGCATAGGTCATAAATGGAATGTAACTTGGATAATCTAACGTGATTAACCAACCTTCTTTTTGTTTTGATTCTGCTAATTGCTTTGCAGCTTCTATAGCACCTTCAGGCAAACCTGATAAGTCAGCTTCGTCTGTGATTAGCATTTCAAACGCATTGGTTTCTGCTAAAATATTTTCGCCAAACTTTAATTTTAAAGTTGCTAATTGTTTGTCTATATCTCTAAGTTGTTGTTTTTTATCCTCTGGTAAATTAGCACCATTTCTGGAAAAGCTTTTGTATTTTTTATCTAACAACGTGTTTTGTTCTGTATTTAAATCAAACTCGATTTTGTTATCATAAACGTGTTTAACACGTTCAAATAAACCTTCATTTAGAGTTATGTCATTTCCAAATTCTGTTAAAATAGGAGAGATTTCTTGAGCGATTTTTTGAATCTCATCATTTGTTTCTGCAGAATTTAAATTAAAAAAGATACTAGTTACACGATCCAATTGCAATCCTGAATATTCTAATGCTTCAATAGTGTTTTTAAATGTAGCTGATTCAGTATTATTTACTATAGCGTCTATTTCTTTTTTAGTTTGTTCAATAAGTTCTAAAACTGCAGGCTTAAAGCTCTCATTTTTAATAGATTGAAAAGGTGCAGTGTTAAATTTTGTGTTAAAATTGTATAAAAGTGGATTCATTATAACGTTGTAGTAGTGTTTAGATGTTAAAATTAGCATTTTAATTGCATACTAATTATTTAAATGACTATTTTTGTACTGATTTTTTCCCGTGAGTTGGTTACTCACATAAAAATTATTGATTAATAGCGATAAAAAGCCTCAGACAAGTCTGAGGCTTTTTTTGTGTGTAATGTTGTTTTTAATCGATGATAACGAACACTTTATCTAATATTTGAATTATTTGATAGTTGTAAATGCGGTTTTGTTTGAAAAGTAACGTTTTTGCATCTGTTTTTTTGATGTGAGTAACATACTCATATAATAGAAAATAATAGCGATGGAAGCCTCAAACTTTGGTTTGGGGCTTTTTTCGTTCGCAAATATGTAGATTATCGATTATTGATGCATTTTATCGAAATCACACAGTTTGTTCTATTCGAATAATAGAATTTAATTTCTAAATAAGACTTTTGACGTAGTTTTTTTGATGTGAGAATACACTCTCATATATAGAACGATTAATAGCGATTGAAAGCCTCAACTGTGTTGGGGCTTTCTTAATTTATGATATTAGCTATTTTAAATCTTTAGCAGCATTTTCGACTTTAAGCTTTAAGCCTTCCTTATACGTTACTATTTTGTCTAAAACACATTGGTCTGAAACACCAATAATTTGAGCTGCCAAAATCCCAGCATTTTTTGCACCATTAAGTGCTACAGTAGCTACAGGAACACCTCCAGGCATTTGTAAAATTGATAAAACAGAGTCCCAACCATCTATAGAGTTACTACTTTTTACAGGTACACCTATTACTGGAAGTGGACTTAATGAAGCTACCATTCCTGGTAAATGTGCAGCACCACCAGCACCAGCAACTATGACTTTAATATCACGTTTGTGTGCATTTTTGCTAAAATCAAATAGTTTTTCGGGTGTACGATGCGCAGATACAATATCAACCTCTACTTCAATATCAAATCCTTTTAAAATATCTATAGCGTCTTGCATAACTGGCATGTCGCTAATACTTCCCATGATTACTGCTACTTTACTCATTTTATTTGCTTATTACTTTAATACTATTCTTAACCTCTTCTGCAATTTGTCTTGCTGTATCTAAATCTTCATTAACTATGGTAACATGTCCCATTTTTCTAAAAGGGCGAGTATCTTTTTTACCGTATATATGTGGTGTCACACCTTCCATAGCCATTATGGTTTCAATGTTTTTGTATATAACAGGACCTGTGTGATTTTCTGCTCCTACAAGATTTACCATAATTCCGCCAACTTTATTTTTGGTGTTTCCTAAAGGTAACCCTAAAATGGCTCTAATGTGTTGCTCAAATTGTGATGTGTAACTTGCTTCTATGGTTTGATGACCAGAATTATGAGGTCTTGGAGCGACCTCATTTATTAATATTTGGTCGTCTTCTGTTTGAAATAATTCTACAGCTAATAACCCAATATGATTGTAAGCTTCAGATGTTTTTATAGCCACTTCTTGTACTTTTAAAGCCACTTCAGGACTAATTCTAGCAGGACAAATGACATATTCTACTTGATTGGCTTCAGGATGAAATTCCATTTCTACCACAGGATAGGTTTTAGTTTCGCCTGTACTGCTTCTAGCCACAATGACTGCTAATTCATTTTTAAATGGTATGAGTTGCTCTGCAATACATTCGCCCTTAGGCAAATCGTTTAAATCAGATAATTGTCTTACTATTTTTACACCATTACCATCGTAACCAAATTGTGTAGCTTTCCAAACAAAAGGTAAGCTTAATCCACCATTATCAATTGCGTCTTCAATTTCAGACAAATAAGCAAATCTACTAAAAGGTGCAGTAGGTAAATTATGGTCTAAATAAAATAATTTTTGAGTGGCTTTATTTTGAATACGACGTAATGTTTTGGCAGATGGATAAACTTTTACGCCTTCTTTTTCTAGTTTTTCTAAAGCTTGAACATTAACATTTTCAATTTCGATAGTTAAAACATCCACGAGTTTACCAAAATTGTAAACAGTATCAAAATCCATTAAATCACCTTTAACAAATTTATTACAGGCTAATCGGCTAGGTGCTTCTTCACTACTGTCTAAAACACAAGTGTAAATATCAAATTTTCTAGTGTTGTACAGTAACATTTTACCTAACTGTCCACCACCAAGGATACCTAATTTAAAGTCTGAAGAAAAATAATTCATTGGTCACAAAACTTGTTAGCAACAAAAATACATTTTAAAACCAAATTACCACTTAAAAATCGAATTCAAATATCTAATAAGCGCTTGTAAATAGTTATATTTGCGCTTTAAAATTATCTAATGCAAACTATTACGCTTCACGACAAACAATTTAAGTCATTTATTTCTGAAGAAGAGATTGATGCTGCTGTGTCCAAAATGGCAGAACAAGTAGCAAAAGATTTAGGTGATGAAGTACCTGTTTTTGTGGGTATTTTAAATGGGTCTTTTATGTTGGTTAGTGATTTTGTTAAAAAGTACCCTAAGCCATGCGAAGTTACTTTTATTAAATTAGCATCTTATGAAGGTGTTAAATCTACAGAAGATATCCAACGCTTAATAGGATTAACACAAGACTTAAGTGGACGTACAGTTGTGATTCTTGAAGATATTATAGATACTGGGAACACATTACATGAAGTGCATCGTATTTTTAAAAATGAAAACGTCAAACAACTGCTTATTGCAACATTGTTTTACAAGCCAGAAGCTTACAAAAAAGATTTTAAATTACATTATGTTGGTATAGAAATACCTAATAAATTCATTGTTGGTTATGGATTAGACTACGATGGGTTAGGACGAGATTTACCAGCAGTTTACCAATTAAAAACAACACAACACATGACTAATTTAGTGCTATTTGGACCTCCAGGTGCAGGTAAAGGAACGCAAGCTAATTTTTTAAAGGAAAAGTACGACTTAGTGCATATCTCTACAGGAGATGTTTTTAGATATAATATTAAAAACGAAACTGCTTTAGGTACGCTTGCTAAATCTTACATGGATAAAGGACATTTAGTACCAGATCAAGTAACTATAGATATGTTGGAAGCAGAAGTAGAACGCAACGCAGGAGCTAAAGGCTTTATATTTGATGGTTTTCCAAGGAATGAGACACAAGCCAAAGCGTTAGATAAAATTATGGACGCTAAAGATTCGCAGATTAATGCTATGATAGCTCTAGAAGTTGAAGATGAAGTGTTAGTCCAACGTTTATTAGAAAGAGGAAAAACAAGCGGTAGAAAGGATGATTCTGACGAAGCAATTATCAGAAACAGGATACAAGTATACTATAACGAAACAGCTGTTTTGAAAGACTTTTATGCTGCACAAAATAAATATTACGGAGTAGATGGTATTGGTAGTATTGAAGAGATTACAAAGCGCTTACATCAAGTAATAGATAAACTATAACATTTGTTGTAGAGTATAAGAGTGAGCAATTTTTCACTTTTCACTTTTAATTTAAAATAATGACAGAGGGTAATTTTGTTGACTACGTAAAAATGCATGTCTCTTCCGGAAATGGAGGAAAGGGATCTGTACACTTACATCGTGAAAAGTTTATCACAAAAGGTGGACCAGATGGAGGAGATGGTGGACGTGGTGGGCACGTTATTTTAAGAGGAAACTCTAACCTTTGGACATTATTACACCTTAAGTTTAAACGTCATGTGCGTGCTGGACATGGAGAACATGGTAGTAAAAGCAGAAGCTCTGGAGCAGATGGTGAAGATATGTATATGGATGTGCCATTAGGAACAGTAGTTAGAGATACTGAAACTAATGAAATACTGTTTGAAATTACAGAAGATGGTGAAGAGCGTATTGTAGCAGAAGGTGGTAAAGGAGGATTAGGAAACTGGCATTTTAAAAGCTCTACCAATCAAACACCTCGTTATGCACAACCAGGTTTGCCTCTTGAAGAAAAATTTATAACATTAGAACTTAAAGTTTTAGCAGATGTTGGTTTAGTTGGTTTTCCTAATGCTGGAAAGTCTACGTTGTTATCAGTAGTAACTTCTGCTAAACCTAAAATAGCAGATTACGAGTTTACTACACTAAAACCAAACTTAGGTATTGTAAAATATCGTGATTTTAAGACGTTTGTAATGGCAGATATACCTGGAATTATAGAAGGAGCTGCAGAAGGTAAAGGTCTTGGTTATTACTTTTTACGTCACATAGAGCGTAACTCTATTTTACTGTTTATGATTCCTGCAGACGCAAAAGATATTAAAGAACAATATGATATTTTGTTAGATGAATTGCGTCGTTATAACCCAGAAATGTTGGATAAGGATAGGTTAATCGCAATTTCTAAATCCGATATGTTGGATGACGAGCTAAAAGCTGAAATGAAAGCAGAACTAGACCAAAGTCTACCCATACCATATTTATTTATTTCAAGTGTGGCGCAACAAGGATTAACCGAGTTGAAAGATGCACTCTGGAAAATGTTAAACTAAAAGCGAGTCTTAATCCAATCACTAATTAGTTTCAGCGCATTAGTGGAGAAGGTTTCTTCTAATGTTGTATACTCACTAGTTAATCCAGTTTTAGCGGTTTGGAACAAGTGATTTAAATTTTCTAATTTTTTTATAGTTACATCTTTGTTTTTAGCAGTTTTAAGATGTGCTTCTATTGCAGGTAAATTAATTTCATGTAATACTTGAAAATCTTTAGTTCCGTTTAATGCTAAAACAGGACAAGTTGTTTTTTCTAGATATGGTTTTGGGTCTAACCTAATAAACTCAATAAACCAAGGGATAGAATAAGTGTCTATCATTTGCTTTTTTGCAACTGGATTTAAAATAAATGCTACAGTTTTATTGTCTTTATTTTTTTCTTGGTATTTATTAATAAAGGTTTCAATCTTAGTTCGGATACTATAATTTTTTTCTTCAAGTATAATTCTGTAAAAATTAGAATTTAATTCAAGTTGAATGTTTATAGCTTCCTCAGTAAGTCCTATTGATTTTAAAATTTTTTTATTTTGAGTTTCTAATAGTTGATCACCTCTTACTCCTGGTGCAGCAAGCATTACAATAAAAGCAACATCAATATTTTTTGAGGCTACCATTGGTGCAATAATACCACCTTCACTATGACCAATTAAACCAATTTTTGATTGGTCTATATCTGTTCTAGTTTTTAAATACTTTATGCCAGCTTCTACATCTGACGCTAAATCATAAGTAGTTGCGTTTCTAATATCTCCTGTAGATTTACCAACACCTCTTTCATCAAAACGTAAAACAGCTATTCCGTTATTGGTTAAGTAGTCTGCAATAACCCAAAATGGTTTATGTCCAGCAATATTACAATCTCTATCATGAGCGCCAGAACCGTTTATTAAAATGACTACTGCTGGATTTTTTACTTCTTTAGGTAAGGTTAAAGTACCTGAGAGTAAAACACTATCTGCATCTTTATTTGAATAAGTTACCTCTTCAATTGTATAGTTAAAAGGTGCTTTTGGTGTTTGGGGCTTTTCGGTTTGAGAGAATAATAATCCAGAATACATAAGAATTAAAATAACTGTAATATTTATTGAAGTTTTCATAATAATTAGTTTAATTTTTTATATTCTAAGTAGGAATGTAACAGTGGAATAATAGTTAAAATAATTACAATAACTAAAAATAAGGTTGCTGCAGTTTCATTTTTAAAAATCAACCCTACAAAAACAATTAATAAGCCACCAGCAAACCATAATTTGCTTCCTAGTTGGTGTGTTTTTTTCCATACAGTTTCATTTTCTAAAGTCCATGGTGTTCTTATTCCAATAAAATAGTTAGGTTTAACGGTTTTCATATAATTACCTAAAAAGGTAAATAATAAACCTATTAAAATATATATAACATTTGGATTAGAAAGACTTTGTGATTTTGCACTGTGTATAATATATAAAGCTAAAATAGACATAAACAAAACCAAGAAAAACTTAAGTTGATTATACTTTTTACCCATAGTTGCAATCTTTTTTTTAGGGTCTATTTTAGGTACAACGGTCATAATAACATATACTAAAACTGGCAATAGTAAGGTAATTAGCCATAAGGTTGACTTATTACCGTAACCATCAATTTCTCCACTAGCATTCCAATGTGTTGGCACGGTTTCTGGCAAACTATTATAGATATAGCCCAAATAAATTAATGGTAATACAATTATTATTAATAGCGGAAGTTCTTTTTTAAAATTCATAATCCTATTTTTTTAAGGTTATTATCCATTGTAAAATATCTTCTAAAATTGTCGTGTTGATAGAGTACACCACAAACTGACCTTTTTTTTCACTAGTTACCAAATCTGCTTGCCTTAAAATATCTAAGTGATGTGATATACTAGGTTTAGTAATATTAAAAGCATTAGCAATATCACCAGCAGAGAGATCCTTTTCTTTAAGTAACTCTAAGATTTCACGTCTTGTGTTATCATTTAAGGCTTTGAATAACGCATTCATCTATTTAGGTATTTAGACAAATATCTAAATATTATTTTAAAATCACAAAAAAGACTTCCAAATATTTGAAAGCCTTTAAACTATTTTTACTATTAATCTATTGTAATAACGATTTATATTTGTCTTTATAACCATAAAGTACTACAATATTTAGTACAAGTAATATTAATGATCCTGCAATCGTAGCTGGTTCTAACGTGGCGTGAAATAATACTGCACATACAGAAATACTCATTAGTATTAGCGCCAATAAAGCCCCAAATTTGTTAAAAATTAATCCTATTCCTGCTATAATTTCTACTATTGCAACAAGGGTCATTGTTTTTGTTGCAGTTAAAGCTCCAAAATAGTTACCAGCAGCTTCGCTCATTTCTCCCATATCTATAAAATGAAAAAACTTGTTAAGCCCAAAAAATAGGACAAAAGCACCTAGTAATATTCTAAGTACCATAAATACTTTTGAATTCATAATTTATTGATTTTAAGTTAGTAACACTAAATATATAAAATATATTCCATGTAAACTAATTGCTTGGATAGTAAATGGTTTATTTAATAATAAAACCACCTTTTCTAATAGAATAGGTGGTTTTATATACTTTAAAGTTTTTTATCATTCTACAGTAATTCGTACACCTTCGCTATGACTACTAAATTCTGGAGCATACATACTTTGAATAGTAGTAATACCATTGCTCATATTACCAGCACTGTTGACACGTAAATCGTATTCAAATACATAAATACCTTTTGGTAAATAGTCAAAAAAGAAGTTTGTTGATGCATCTTTAGTTGCTTCGTAATAGCCAAGACCATCTTGATATTTATATTGACTTAACACGTTTATAGGCTCTAATCCTGCTGCACGCATATCTTTCATGTGGATAAATTCCATTGCTCTGTCGCATCTTAATTCGATACGTACTCTAATTAAATCGCCAACCTTTAGTTTGGTGTTTTTGGTTATTGCAGAGATTTCTTCACCTGTATCAGTATTGGTTTTTAAGTATAATTGCTTCTTCAGTTTAAGTGGTGTTTCTGCAGAAGTGATTTTATCTAAATCCTCAAAATACTGCCAGTATAAAGCTGCCCAAGCAATACCTTCTCCTTTTTTGGTTAATGTAACATCTGCCATTTTTGGAGTGATGTCAGAACCTGACCAAGATGTTTTGTAGTATCCTGTTCCAGCTTCCACTTTGACATCTTCTAAAGTAGCAGGAGTTATTTTTTCACCACCTAAAACCACATCAACCATATCTGTCACACTCAACCAATCACTACCTTGTAATAATAATGCATACACTGCTTCTGTAGTAGCTTTAGTGGTTTTCCATCGGTTAGTTTGTTTGTTTTTAAGTAACCAGATTTTTAGGTTGTCGATATCTTCAAGATTTTTCGTTTCACTCTGAAATCCTTTACCAACTTCTGCAAACGCTTCAATCATTAGTGCTTGAGTCTCGATTGATGCTTGATGCCAATAGTAAGAATTAGTGTTTTCTTTCCAATACATACCCAATTCTTCAGACGTAATACTATTTTCTTTTAAAGATTTTAATATTGCATTTGCAGTTGTAGTATCATTATTTCTACTCATAATTAAAGTCATCATACCTTTTGCATATAATGGACGTTTTAACCAATAGTTTCTAATTTGCGATAAGTAGTATTTGTGAATTTCTTGTTGCTTTTTAGATTGTTTAAACTCCGGAAAAAAGCTTCGCATATATAAATAATGCAATTGCGTGTAACTTAGATGGTCTTTGGTGTAATCTACGTCATTAGTATACTTAGTTAAGTCGTTATATTCTTTTTCAAACTCATTATCTAAATAGTCTAGAGCGTCTACTACCATATCCATAATATCTCCATCTTTATCACTAATTACGTTTAGTTGTTTTAGATGTCCAAAACCAGTAATAATGTGCTGTGTGATGTAACGGTTAGCTCTGTAATCTCCAAACCAAGACCATCCACCATCAGACATTTGGTTATTTTTAAGTTTGCGTTTGGCACGATTTAATTCGCTAGTCATTTTATTTAAATCAAATAATAATGCGATTCGTTTTTTCTGTTCGGTTTCTGACTGCGCATCGCGTAACCAAGGAGTTTCCTGAATTAAAATGGACTTTAATTCTTCATTTTTTTCAAGATTGCTTAGTAGCGCATCACTGTTTTTCCATTGGTTAAACACCTCTTTAATGCGTGGATTACTATTAACAATATGACTGGCTAGACTATTAGCATAAAATCTGCTAAAGGTTTGCTCGTTACACTCATATGGATATTCCATTAAATATGGTAACGCTTGTACTGCATACCAAGCTGGATTGCTGGTCATCTCTAAGGTTAATTTGTGGTGTTTTAAAGTTGAAGAACTTGTAGTCTTTAACTTATCTAAAGTGAAGGTTCTAGTTTCGTTACTTTTAATCCACATTGGTAAGGTTTCTGTCACTAACATACGGTTAGTTAACACAGGTAATGCGTTTTGTTCTCCATCACTAAAATCGCCTGATTTTGCTAAAATTTTATACTGAATAGCTTGAACGTCATCTGGAATACTAATTTTCCAAGACACTTCAGTATTGCCTTTAGCTTTAACCATAAAATTAGCAACTTGATCTTTGTATTTCTTTTTTAATTCATTAGAAGCAGTTGTTAATTTTAATAATCTAGATGTTACATCTTTATTAGTTATTGGGTCAGTCAGAATTAATTTAGCTTGACCAGACATTATTTTGTCTGTAAGATTAGATATTTTAGTGCTAATTACAATATCATCTCCTTGACGTAAAAAACGAGGCGTATTTGGCAACACCATGAGGTCTTTTTGAGTAACTGTTTGTAATGTACTTTTTGCATAATTACCTTGTTGGTTATGCGCAAACAAATTAAGATTCCATCTGGTTAAAGCTTCTGGTGTTGTAAAATTAAAAGATACATTACCATTTTTATCAGTTGCTAATTGCGGAAAGAAAAAGGCTGTTTCTTGCAAATTGGTTCTAGCTTTGACTTGAGAGAAGTCTTCTTTTGCTCCCCTTTTAGTAGTGATTATTACGACTCCGTTTGCACCTTTTACTCCATATGACGCAGTAGCTTCATCTCCTTTTAATACTGATATTTCTTGTATGTCGTCTGGATTAATTGATTTTATATCGCTAACTATGACTCCATCAACAACATACAATGGATTTGATAAATCGCTAATTGAAGCAGCTCCTCTAATTACAACTTTTTTAGAATCGTTTTCTACTTGTACTCCTGCTACACTTCCTTGTAAAAAACTGGCTTCCATTGGAGCTTCCGCTTCTAAATCATCCATTACAACTGACTTAGATTCTATTCTCGATCTTTTTTTAGTTCCATAACCAGAAATAACCACTTCATCTAAATTAGTATCTGGATTTAAACTAATATTAATAACATTATCAGCACCAACAGTTTTTTCAAGTGTTTCATAACCTACATAACTAAATTGTAATATATCTCCAGCACTAGCTTTTATTAAATAGTTACCATCAAAGTCTGTAGATGTTCCTTCTGAAGTGCCTTTAACCATTACATTTCCAGTCGGAAGAGGTAATCCGTTTTCATCAGTTACGGTTCCTGTTACAAAGCCTTTTTTAACGCTACCATCATAAGCGGTTCTTATTCTGTCTACTTTTAATCTGTTAATGTATTGTTGATAGACCCAGCTATTATTATTCATAGTAAAGCCAAACCAATTAAACTGATCAAAGCTTTTTAGATTGTTAAAACTAGTGTAGTTGTAAGGTCTATTAACTCTAAAGTAAGTGGTTCCAAAACTATTACCATCACCTCTTCTGTAAGACGCATAGTAACTACGTGGTGTAAAGTTGGAGTAGTTCCAGTTATGTGATTTAAATTCGTCCAAAGACGCATCATACATACTTGCTAAAAACTCGGATGCTATTTTTTCGCCTTTTGTGCCTTTAATTTTAAAGCTCCACGTTTCGTCTTTACCTGGTTGCAGTTTGTCCCTAAAGGTTAGGGTTTCAATCTCTAAATCGGTTTTAGGATATGGTACCTGTATAGTCATACTACCACCTTGATAACTATTAAAAGCAGCTAAACTATAATGGATACCAAAACCTCCTAAATCACCTTCCTCAACAGGAATTGAGATTGTTTTTTTGTTTTCATTTAAAGTTATGACGTAGTTTTTTTCGATTTGGTAATCGCGTTCTACACTTACTGTCACTGTTAGGTTTTTTGCAGCAGTTGCTAAAGTTAAGACGACTTTATCTCCAACCTCGTAACTAGATTTGTCTGTAGTAATACTAAATAATTGTTGGTCTGCAAGTGTGTTGTCTTTATCAGAAAACAACATAGTTTTTGCTTTGTCTTTGACTTCTTGACCAAATTTATCTGTAGTTTCTAACTCGATTATATACGCTCCAGACAACCATTTTTTGATGTTTTTTAAGTCGATGGTTTTGGATTGTTCTGTGTCAAACGTTTTAGTTAATACCAAGTCGCCTTTTTCCCAATTTTCAGGATTGTCCTCATTAGTATAGGCATCATGAGGGAAGAAACTTTTAAAGTCGTTTTTAGTAAACCCAGGATAATCTGGAGCAGCCCAAGGACGTTTACGTAATACAGTATTTGGAGCTTGCAGTTTATAAATATTGAGTGTTCCTTTTGCTGGTACAAATTGACCATTTAGGTTTTGTGTGGTAATAGTTATTTGGTGGTCTTTTTCCGTCTTATCTATTACTGGTTTAATACCAATAGTAGCAGTTAACGCATGATACCCAACTCTGACTATGGTTGAAGTACTTCTAGTTTCGCCATTAATGTCTGTGACATCTGCTGTGACCTCGTAACTAAAAATAGGTAAGCCAGATTTGTCTACGGTTTCATCAGGAATGGCTTTAAAAACAACCTCATAGTTTCCATCAGCATCAGTTGTGGTTTCGCCATGTGTGATTTCTTGAGAATCTACATTATAATAGCTTGGTCTGTACCATCTGTACCACACTGGATATTGTACATTTCTTACCACACGATACACCACTTTTGCATCTGTAATTTTACTGCCTGCAAACGCAATAGCTTCACCTTTTACAGTTACACTATCGTTAACTTTAAAGGTTTCTGTTATTGGATTAAAATTAGTTTCAAATTTTGGACGTTTATATTCCTCTACAGAAATAGACGTATTTCCATACAAGTTATTGTTACTAATTCTTATGTTGAAGGTACCTGTCAGACCATCATTTGGTAACATAAACTCGCCAGAAACAGATCCAAAGTCGTTGGTTGTTAGGTTTAACGAACTTACTTTTTCGCCATTTGTGTTATATAAAACCACATTCACTTTTTTATTTGCAATAACTTCGGTTTTATTATTCTTATTTTTTAAAGCAATTGCTTTAAAATAAACGGTTTGCGATGGTCTGTAAATACTACGATCGGTAAAAATAAACGCACGATAGTTAGTGTCGTTATCCTCATGATTTCTGTAATAATTATTGATATAGTAATTACCAAAATACCCAATATCAGATTTGGTTTTAATGGTTAAAGCCACGTTATTACGCTTGTAACTTTTGTTTTTAGATATAGCGATAATACCTTTAGAATCCGTTGTTGTGGTAACAGTATTGATTATTTCGTTTCTATACATATAATCAATATCTACTTTAGCATTTGGTAGTGGTTGACCATTATTACGGTTAATAACTTGATAAAAGACTTGATTTTCATCCTGAAAATTAACAATAGCAATATTGGTAACTTGTGTTAAGGCAGTTGCAAAAAAGTTGTCGTCTAAATCGGTAGACTGTCCAACAATTAGATATAAACCATTATCCAAATTTGGCACTAAAACTTCGGTAGTATGTCGTTGGTAATCGTTGTCGTTTTTTAGAGAAGAAGTCCATGATTTTTCAACCTTTAGCTTGTCTATAAACGCTTTTTTCTCATCCTCTTTATAAATTTTCGTGAAGGCATCTCGTTGCTTTTTGGTAATTTTATGGGCTTCAAACTTAAGTTGTTCGACATTTTTGTAACCTATTAAAAAGCGCGATTGGGTGTTAATTGGTACAAACTGCTCAGCAGTTATGGTTAAACTAGGTTGTAAAATTTGCGATTGTAACGCAGTACATAAACCAGCACCTTTACTATCTGGAAAGTCTGTTATAACCTGTTTGCACAAGTCTAAAGCGTCTTTTATTTTAAATCTTACCTCAGGATTAGTCTCTTTGTTATAAGCTTGACCTTGTGTATTATATAGCGTAGCAATTTTAAAATTGTACAACCCAGAGACTTCGTGTGTGTTGTGTTTTTCGGCTTCAGCCTGAAGTGCTTTTAAGTAAATATCTTCCTTATTTTCAAAAGTAGCATTGAAATACACGTAGTCTAAACGCTCTGTATTGACTTCGGTTAAGGCATACGGTTCTTTATCTTTTAAATGAAATTGAATTAAACCCTGATAAACTTTCAAAGCTTGTAATTGCAATGATGTCGAGTCTTTAGACGTGATGTTTATCTTAGAAAATGCTTCTGAAGCGGATAAATACTCAGGATTATCTATCAAAAATTTATAAGCAGGTTGCGTGATACTGTTTTCTGAGGTTTTATAAAATTCTAATGCATTATGACTTAAAAAATCGAATAACGTTGGTCTATACACTTCAGAATCTCTTCCTTTTGTAATGATCTCGTCAAACTGATTAATGGACGTTTGCTGTAACAACAATCCATTTTGCAACGAGTTGTCAAAATAAAGTTTAATCTCTGCAAATAAAGTTTCTAAATCCCAAGTTCTAAAATCTATGTTATCCGCTTTCTCTTCAGTTTTTGTACGGTTGTAAAATTTATATCTGTTTTGCTGAAAATATTGCCAATATAAGGTCGCCAACATATTTTCTAATACGTTTTTTGTTGGTGCTTTACTTGTAGTAATTTCAGCTTTAAAGTCGTTAATAATACTTAGTTGTGCATCTTCTTCAAGGAGTAATGCAAACTTGCTTTTAAATAATAAAACTTTAATACGTTGTTCGTTATTATCCTCTGCTATAGCTTTAGCCTCAATAGTTTTAACAACTTCCAATGCACTTTTTGGTAAACCGTTAATTTCGTGCGTCTCAACGTTATTCCATAGTTTGGAATAGTTATTGGTTTGAGAGTAGGATGTTGCAAATAATAATATCATTAAAAAAGTGGACAGATGCTTCATGTTATTAATTTTTTTAAGCAATATAGTTTAGTTTTAAAACCAACTAAAGCATAAATGCGTAAAGTAAACGTTTCAATGAGGGAAGCGTTGTGGATTTAAAGTTAAGTAAAATTTAACCATATAAATCAAAAACAATACCAAGAGAATACTATTTTTGTAAACCTTTATAATTCAAGATGAAAACATTTTTATTAGTTTTAATTTTCCCAATTTTTGTTATAGCTCAAACATCTGTGCAAAAAGGAAAAACGTTTTTAGAGAGTAAACAATTTAGTAAAGCCGAAAAAGAATTAAAGTTGTTTGTAGACAATAATTCTGATAATTTGGAAGCTATAGAATTGTTGGGTGATGCTTATGGACACCAAAAAAAATGGGATGAAGCTGCTACAGCATATAAAAGGTTAGTTAAAGCAAAACCTAATAATGCTAATTACCATTATAAATTAGGTGGTGCTCTAGGGATGAAAGCCTTATCAGTTAGTAAAATATCTGCTTTAGGCATTATTGGAGATGTAAAATCGTCATTTTTAAAAGCTGCAGAATTAGATCCAAATCATATTGAAGCACGTTGGGCTTTAGTAGAATTATATATGCAATTACCAGGTATTATTGGAGGTAGTAAAAAAACGTCCCTTAAATATGCTAACCAATTAGAAAACCTATCTAAAGTTGATGGGTATTTAGCTAAAGGTTATATTTATGAATATGATGACGAACCAGAATTAGCAGAAGAGTACTATTTAAAAGCGATTAAAGTTGGTGGTTCTTTAACCTGTTATGAAAAGCTAACTGAATTGTATACCAAAGAAGACCAGCCAGACAAAGCAGTTGCTAATATGGAAGCTGCACAAATCAAGCATCAACGTAACAGTTTGCATTATCAAATAGGTAAGGTATGTGCAGATTATAACGTACAATTAGATAAAGGTGAGCGATGCTTGAAAGTATATATCCAAAACTACTCTGCTAAAGATGGTGTTCCAAAAGCTTGGGCTAATTACCGCTTAGCACAAATCTATAAACACAAAAAAGATAGCACTAATGCGCTTAAGTATATTAACTTAGCCATAAGTGAGTTGCCAGATATTGAAGTGTTTAAAGACTTTAAGGACGATTTGTAGTATCTCACAAAAAGTGCTTTACTTATACTAGCAATTATTATCTTTGAAGACTCTACAAATTACGGATAATGAATGTACATTTTATAGCTATTGGTGGAAGTGCCATGCACAACTTAGCATTAGCATTACACAATAAAGGATATCAAGTTACAGGAAGCGACGATACCATTTTTGAACCCTCAAAATCGCGTTTACAAGCCAAGGGATTATTACCAGAAACATTTGGTTGGTTTCCAGAAAAAATAACCAATACTTTAGATGCAATTGTACTTGGTATGCATGCTAAAGCAGATAACCCTGAGTTGTTAAAAGCGCAAGAATTAGGCTTAAAAATATATAGCTATCCGGAGTTTTTATACGAGCAATCCAAACACAAAACTAGAGTAGTTATTGGTGGAAGTCATGGTAAAACAACTATTACCTCTATGATATTACACGTGATGCATTATCATGATAAGGATGTGGATTATATGGTTGGTGCACAATTAGAAGGCTTTGATGTTATGGTCAAACTTACTGAAGACAACGATTTTATTGTTTTAGAAGGTGATGAGTATCTAAGTAGTCCGATTGATAGACGACCAAAATTTCATTTATACAAACCTAACATAGCGTTGTTAAGTGGAATTGCTTGGGACCACATTAACGTCTTCCCAACCTATGAAAATTATGTGGAGCAGTTTAGCATTTTTGTAGATAGCATCGTAAAAGGTGGAAGTATAAATTATAACGAAGAAGATCCAGAAGTAAAACGCGTAGTGGAAGCATCTGAAAATCCAATACGTAAAATAGCCTACCACACACCAGACTATACTGTAGAAGATGGCGAAACGCTTTTAGAAACACCAGAAGGACCAATGCCAATAGAGGTTTTTGGAAAACATAATCTAAACAATTTAGCAGGAGCAAAATGGATTTGTCAACATATGGGAATTGATGAAGACGATTTTTATGAAGCAATTGCAACCTTTAAAGGAGCCAGCAAACGTCTTGAGAAAATTGCCGAAAGCAAAACCAGTGTCGCCTATAAAGATTTTGCGCATTCGCCAAGTAAAGTAGAAGCCACTACAAAAGCAGTTAAAGAGCAATACGAAAACCGTACGTTAGTTGCTTGCTTAGAGTTACACACATACAGTAGCTTAAATGCAGAGTTTTTAAAAGAATATAAAGGCGCTTTAGATGCAGCAGATGTTGCAGTGGTATTTTATAGTCCACATGCAGTAGAAATTAAAAAATTGGAAGAAGTCACACACGAGCAAATTGCGACTGCGTTTGAACGCGACGACTTAATTATTTATACCAATCCAGACGATTTTAAAAATTATTTATTCTCTCAAAATTTTGATAACAAAGCGTTATTGTTAATGAGTAGTGGCAATTATGGAGGATTGGATTTTGATGAGGTAAAGGGGTTGATTGGGTAACACATTCCTTTGAAAAAAGGAATCTTATTAAAAATAGTTCTTATTTTTTGGTTTCTGCTTTCACAGGAATGACAGTGCGGTTTTTGTAACGTTTTATTGAAAAAGGTTACCAATATATACAACTAACCTTTATGAAATTTAAAAGACTGTTTTTTGATTCTTCAATAAATTATAAAGCTATAACCAAGGGACGTTTTGTTTTAGCTTTAATAATTGGTCTTGCTAGCGCTAATGTTTTATATTCTTTTTTTTATGTTTTAGATGATGTCTATAAAGTTTTAGAAATAGGTTTTACAGATTTTCCAACCTCAGTTAGTGAAAACGAAAAATATAAATCAAACATACTTTATGCTGGAATATCTGTGATAATTGGTAATTCTGTTTTTATTAGTTTTTTGTTTTCAAGACCTTCAAATGCTTTTGATACAAGAAACCCAAAAAGAAGTAGATTACTAAATGACCAAGTTTTTTTAGGTGCGAATTTCACACATTGGTTTTTGAGGATTGGTGTCACATTTGGAGTGTTTTCATCTTTTGGTTTTAATTTTAAAGGTGCAGTGTTCTATTATCCATTGATACTTTTAATACTCGTTGTTTTGTATTTAGACATATGGAAAACCTTATTGTTACTCATAAAAAAGAATAAATACAAGATTTTAATATTTCATTTTTTAGGTACAGTTTTATTAGTATTGACTTTGGCCAAGTTTGATGTTACTGATTATAAGAAAGTAGAAGAAGTCGCGCTAAGAAATAATCCTGTAATTGATTTGCCACACTCTTTATATGATAGTAATTACAACATATATAATGGAATTACGATAAAATTAAAGTTGAACAGTTTTAACAAATTAGAACTATTTAGTGATGAGCATCAGAGATTAGACATAAATAAAATCCATGAATTTCTAAAACAAAGAAAGAGTTGGATTAGAGAAGAAATGCTGCCAAGAATTCCTGTTAATATTATTGCAGATTCAAAATTAAAACTTCATTTTATTAAAGAGTTAGAAGCCAAACTATTGATTAATAATTTATATAAAGTTAATTATATTACAACAGATATCAATAGAGTATTTAACAATTTGGAAATTAACAAAATTAGTTGTAAAATTTCTCCAGATGTATTAAAAATAGAAGAAGAAAAAACTGGAGTTAAATTTCCATTTCCTTCTTATTTACCACCATTACCAAAAGAAACTAGATTTAGTGATTCGTTACTAATTAAAGTAAATAAAAATGTAGAATTAAATGGATTAAGTGTTTCTAAAGAAGACTTAAAACAATCTTTTAAAAATAGAATAAATGCTAAAACATACTTTAGATATATTTATGATGAAAACACTACATATCAAGATTATATAGATGTGTTGTCAGCACATTTTATAGCTGCTGAAGAACTAAGAAAAGAGGAGCAAATAGGTTTTAAAATTTATCCTTATTCATACAATGCTAAAGGTTTTGGAAGTAAAGCTTTTAATAAAGAGCGCTTGAGGTTATTAAATCTTTATCCAATAATAATTAGAGAAAATTATAAACGTTAAAAATTATTTATTCTCTCAAAACTTTGATAATAAAGCGTTATTGTTAATGAGTAGTGGCAATTATGGAGGATTGGATTTTGATGAGGTGAAGGAGGTGATTGGGTAGTTTTTATTATTTAGAAAGTAAGAATACTATCAAATTTTAAAGACAGCTCCTAAATTAAAACTCATGTAAAAGTTTTTGGCATTTCTTTGATCTGTAGTGTCTGTCAATCCAATCATATTATAATTATCAATAACAATAGTTAGGTTAGGGGAGATTTCAAACTTGTAGCCTATTCCAGAATTTAGACCAAATTGAATAGGGTTACCTATATCTATTATATCTACATATCCATTACCATCATCATAATTACCTTCTATTTTGGTTAAAAACCCTAGACTTACACCATAATTAAAATACCAATTTCTATTGGCTCCAAAATGGTAATTTACAATTAAAGGGATTGTTAAGTAATTTGATTTTTCTTTATAATCATCACTAAAAATAAAAAATTTGACCTTTTCAGTTCCCATGTTTTGATATAGTAGACCAGATTGTAAACTCCATCTATTATTTAAATAATAATTTCCGTAAACTCCTATATGAATTCCAGAGGATGGTGAAGAACCGAAAATAAAAGACCCAATGTTATAAGAGGCACTATAACCAATTATCGGAGTTAACTCAATGTTTCCTTTATCTCTTGTTTGTCCTATGCATAAAAAACTGCTTAGTAGTAGTGTAAGACATAATAGTTTTTTTATATTATTTTTTCTTCTTAACATATATGAAATTTTTATAGAGCCAAATGTGTAATACAATTATTTAAGTAAGATTAACCCAATCCCAATCAAAGCAGGAACCGCTTGCACAAAAAATATCTTTTTTGATACGCTTAATGCACCATATATACCAGCAACAGCAACACAACCTAAAAAGAATAACGCAATGTTGTTGTACCATTCAGGATTGCTTATAAAGTAAGTCCAAATCAATCCAGCAGCTAAAAATCCATTGTATAATCCTTGGTTGGCTGCCATACCTTTGGTTGGTTTAAATAGGTCTTTAGGTAAACTTTTAAAGGTTTTGCGTCCTATGGTTTCCCAAGCAAACATTTCGAAATATAGAAAATAGAGGTGAAGTGCTGCTACAATACCAATGATAATTTTTAATAGTATGTTCATGGTTTTCGTTTTAAAAGATGTTATCTAAAAATTGTTTAATACTTTCTTGATTGGCTCGTAACAATTCATTTCTAGCGTGTTCTGTATCTCTTGGATGTTTGTCTTGAGATAGTTTAAATTTGCCTTCCCAAGTGTTGATAGTAATTTCAAACATTTTGATATAGCTAAGGTTAGCAATTAATCTAGGGTTGTCAGGTTCTAAAATATACTTGTGGTCTGGTGCCTCTAAAAACTCGGTCATAGTAATAAGACTTTGTTTTAAAGCTTCATCGCTTTCAATTTTGGAAACTGTTCCTGTAAGGTGTACGCGAATATAATTCCATGTTGGTAATTGTGTTGTGGTATACACACTAGGCGAGATGTAACATTGTGGACCATAAAAGATAATGGTAATATCGTTATTGTCTTGTAACAACTTGGTTTGCGGATTGTATATGTCTATGTGTCCTATTAATTTACCGTCAGATTCGCGATAAATTAATGGTAAATGTGTTACTAATGGTGCATTATCCTTTACAGAAATGATTGTGGCTAATGGATACGTTTTTATGACTTCAATAAGGTGAAGTTTATCATTGTCTTGATGATGTTTAGGAGGATATTTCATAATAAATTAAACACCAAATTGTCTAAAATGATGATCTAAATGTTTGTATTGCATTTGTCCCCATTGCTCTTTTGTTAGTTTACCAAAAGACGGATGATTGTGCCAGTATTTTTTGTCTTTTTGTTGATGAAAATCATCTATCAAATTAACTAACACTTCTTTTTCTGAGTTGAAATCTTTGTCTTCGGTAACTCTAAACGCTTTAGCTGTAGGCATATTAGGCTTCCAAAGTTTGTCATTATACATAGATTTTTTAAATAGTAAATTAATTAACCAATTAGGTTTTAAACCATAATCCTCTTTTTGTAAAGCAACGTTAAGTGCCACTTGACAGTGGTGTGCCATTTGTCCAACTGTCATCTTTCCCCAAGTTGGTGAAGCATTTTCAGAAAGGTTTTCTATTCTGTTTTTAATTTCGTTATAAGCTTCGGTTTCTAATAAAGATTTCATTTTAAAAAGTATTAAAAAAAATATGTAGATTTATAAAATGTCTGATAAAAATACTTCATTTTCAATTAAAAATTGGTCACAAGACGATCAACCTCGTGAAAAGCTGTTATATAAAGGAAAAGCAGCCCTTAGTGATGCAGAATTAGTTGCTATTTTGATAGGTTCTGGTAACAGAGAAGAAAGTGCAGTGGCTTTATGCAAACGCATTTTAGCAACAACAGATAATAATTTAACCGAATTAGGCAAACTCACCATCAAGCAATTAATGCAATTCAAAGGAATTGGTGAAGCCAAAGCCATAACTATAATTGCTGCTTTAGAATTAGGACGACGACGTAGAGGAGAAGAGGCACTACAAAAAAAGAAAATCACATCCAGTAAATCTGTTTTCGAGCTAATGCAACCTATTATTGGTGAGTTACCACATGAAGAATTTTGGATAATTTATTTAAATAATTCTAATAAAGTGATTCATAAAAGTCAATTAAGTAAAGGTGGTATAACAGGTACTTTAGTAGATACTCGATTAGTACTAAAAACCGCTTTAGAAGTTGGAGCAGTAGGGCTAATTTTAGCACACAACCATCCGTCAGGAACTTTAAAACCTAGTCAATCCGACAAGGAAGTGACTACTAAATTAAAAGTTGCAGCACAAAGCTTAGACCTAAAAGTTTTAGACCATTTAATAGTTACAGAGCAAAGTTATTTTAGCTTTGCAGATGAAAATTTACTGTAAATGTTATTGGTTTATACACATAAAATCACACCCAGAGTCAAATATGTTTTTAAACAAATTTGCACCAGAATTTTGGGCATTCCAGTCCATTTTACAACGACTATTGAAGAATTTATAGCACACGACAGTTTAAAGATGTCTTACACTAGACAACCTTTAAGTAGTGAGATTTTTGTACGTAGTAACGAGCTACTTTTTGACCAAGGTCTGTCAGATTTAGATATTAATGTGTTACCTTGGGAAAACACCAAATGCTTTTTTACTACTGGTGAAAAAAGTGTAATACCGTTTGATATTTTTGCAGCAACGTTTTATTTAATTAGTCGTTATGAAGAATACTTACCTCACGTAAAAGATGAGTATGGGCGCTTTACAGCTCAAGAAAGCTTAGCGTTTAAAAATCAATTTTTAGATCAACCAGTAGTAGATATTTGGGCTTACAAGTTTAAAGCTATTTTAGAAAAGAATTATCCAAATTTTAAGTTTCCTAAACAAAAATATAATGTCAAACCTGTGATTGATGTACCAGTCGCTTACGAGTACAAATTAAAGGGAATTATGCGTACGTTTGGTGGGACTACTAAAGATATATTTACATTTAAATTTAGACGATTATACGAGAGATATTCTGTGTTATCTGGATTTAAACGCGACCCATATGACACGTATAAGTATATAATAAACAAACAAAAGTCCTCAAAATTTAAGTTTGTGTTTTTCTTTTCGGTTGGCGATTTTTCGACTTATGATAAAAATATCAACCCTCAAAAAGAAAAGTTTGTGTCGCTTATAAAACACATAGCAGACTATTGTCAAGTTGGTATCAAAACATCGTTTTTCGCCTTATCAAATTTAAGTCTATTAAAAGAGGAGAAGCGTAGGATGGAGGCTATAATTAACAATTCTATTATAGGTTCCAGACAATCGTTTTCTAAGGTCAATTTGCCAGAATCGTATCGTCATTTAGTCGAGTTAGAAATACCAGAAGATTATACTATGGGTTATGTTAATCATTTAGGTTTTAGGGCAGGTACATGTACACCTTTTTTGTTCTATGATTTAGATTTTGAAACACAAACACCTTTAAAAATTGTACCTTACCATGCTTTAGATTTTGCATTTTTAAAATACCAATCGCTACTAGATAAAGAGGAAGTTTTAAAAAAAATAATTAAAAACATCAAAAATGTAAACGGAACTTTTGTTCCAGTCTTTCATAATTATACTTTTAGCAAACAAGAGCGTTGGAAACATTTTAAAACCTTATTTAACATAATTTTAGATGCCAAAACTAAATAAAATAGAGCATGTTTTTTTCGACTTAGATCACACGCTATGGGATTTTGATAAAAACTCAGCCTTAACGTTTGAGTTTATTTTTGAAAAGCACAAAGTGAATACTAGTTTAAATGATTTTTTAAGTTATTATGAACCTATAAACTTAAAATATTGGAAGTTATATAGAGATGAGAAGGTCACTAAAGATAATTTAAGATATAATAGACTTAAGGAAACCTTTGATGCTTTACAATTTCAGGTAGATGACGAATTAATTTATCAACTTTCTGAAGATTATATAAGTTATTTAACTAGCTTTAATCATGTGTATGATGGCACCTTTGAAATATTGGAGTATTTAAAAACCAAATATACATTGCACATAATTACCAATGGGTTTAGAGAGGCACAAAGTAATAAATTAAAAGTTTCAAAATTAGATCATTATTTTGAAACAGTAACCAGTGCAGAATCTGCTGGTGTTAAAAAACCTAATCCTAAAATATTTAATTTTGCATTAGATATTGCCAAAGCTAAAACACAGAATAGTGTTATGATAGGTGATAATTACGAAGCAGATATTTTAGGCGCTTTAAACATAGGTTTGGATGCAATTTGTTTTAATTATCATAATGCAGAATTACAACCAGAAATTAAAGTCATTAATCACTTATTAGACATTAAAAAATATTTATAATTATGAATTTTCAATATAAAATAATTTTATTTTTAGCAGTAATATTTACTTTTTCTAATAGCTTAATTGCCCAAAAAGACTTAAATGACTATAAGTACATCATTGTACCAGAACAGTTTTCTTGTCAAAAAAACCCAAACGACTATAGGTTAAACGAGTTGACACAGTTTTTATTAGAAAAACAAGATTTTAAAGCCTATTTAGCATCTGAAAACTTACCAGAAGAAGCAAACGGTAACAATTGTCTGTCTTTATATGTTGATGTGACTGAAAATAACAACATGTTTAAAACCAAATTGACGGTAAACTTTAAAAATTGTAAAAATGAAGTGGTCTTTAGTTCTGGTGAAGGTGAATCCAGAGAAAAACAATTTAAAACTGCTTATAATATAGCATTAAGAAATGCTTTTAAAACTTTTGATAGTTTTAAGCATAATTATAACAAAGCTACAGAAGTTAAACCTGAAATGGAAGCTCAACACAGTGAGGATAAAGCTGAAGTAATTGTACAAGCAGGTCCTATAGAATTAGAAAAAGAAGTAAACATAGAAGAAGTTAAAAAAGATGTTAATGTACCAGCTAAAACCCAAAATGAAGCAACAGTAAATATTTTATACGCCCAGAAAATACCTTACGGATTTCAGTTAGTAGATAGTCAACCCAAGGTTGTTTATAAAATTAAAAACACAAATCTTAATAATGTATTTTTGGTAGACGGTCAAGAAGCTATCATTTATAAATTAGATGCTAATTGGGTTTTAGAGTATTATCAAGGAGATACCTTAAAAAAACGGCTTTTGAATATTAAATTTTAATAGCCATATTTTTCTTTCCATCGTAATCTCAAAAACTCACGTTGTGCTTGTTCTCTAGCATTGTCACCTGGATCGTATAACTTGGTGTTACAAATCTCTTTAGGTAAAAATTCTTGTTCAGTAAAATTGTTTTTATAATTATGGCTGTACTTATAGTCTTCGCCATAACCTATCTCTTTCATTAATTTAGTTGGTGCATTTCTAATATTTAGAGGCACACTTAAATCACCAGTTTGTTTTACCAATTGTTGTGCATGGTTAATAGCCATATATGCAGCATTACTTTTTGCCGAGCATGCCAAATATGTAGCACATTGACTTAAAATAATTCTTGATTCTGGGTATCCAATAGTAGTCACTGCTTGAAAAGTGGTATTAGCCATAACTAATGCAGTAGGATTAGCATTACCAATATCTTCACTTGCTAAAATTAACATGCGACGTGCAATAAACTTAACATCTTCTCCACCTTCAACCATTCTAGCTAAATAATACACTGCAGCATTAGGATCGCTGCCTCTTATAGATTTGATAAAAGCCGACACTATATCGTAATGATGTTCTCCAGTTTTATCGTAACGTACAGTATTATTTTGCACCCTATCTAAAACCAATTGATTTGTAATGGTAATTGTGTCTTTGTCTTCACTATTGACAATCAATTCAAAGATATTTAATAGTTTTCTAGCGTCACCTCCAGACAAACGCAATAAAGCAGTAGTTTCCTTTAGTTTTATAGTCTTTTTTGATAAATACTCGTCTTTTTCAATTGCACGCTTTAGAAGTGCTTCTAAATCTGTTTTTTCAAAAGCATTTAAAATGTACACCTGACAACGTGACAATAAAGCTGAGATGACCTCAAAACTTGGGTTTTCGGTTGTAGCGCCAATCAATGTTACCCAACCTTTTTCTACAGCTTGCAACAAACTATCTTGTTGTGATTTGCTAAATCTATGAATTTCATCTATAAATAAAATCGGATTTTTAGTCGTAAACAATCCGCCACTATTTTTAGCTTTTTCAATCACGTCGCGTACATCTTTAACACCAGAACTAATAGCACTTAAGGTGTAAAATGGACGTTTTGAAGTTGTCGCGATTATATTAGCCAGTGTTGTTTTACCAATTCCTGGAGGTCCCCAAAGTATCATACTTGGTATTAAACCCTGTTGGATATGTTTTGTTAGCGTTCCATGTCTACCTACTAAATGCGACTGACTAATGTAGTCGTCTAGGGTCTGTGGACGTAATCTTTCGGCTAAAGGCGTATTCATATTGTAAAATTAAATTAATTCTTGTGAAAACAGGAATCTTATCAAACCTAGTTATTAACTATCCTAATGATGACAATATTTCACCTATATAATTTTGGTTAACTATTTGCTATATTTAGATTTTATGAAACAACAAGAACCTTTTAAATTTACTATTGATGTTATTGCTTACCCAATAGCATTTGTAATGCTGATATGGCTAATTTTTGCTTTAGAAATTAGGTTTGGTTTTAATTTGAATAGTCTAGGTATCTATCCACAAAAAGTAACTGGATTAATAGGTGTTTTTTGTAGCCCATTTATACATTCTGGAATTTCACATTTATGGCATAATACTATTCCGTTATTTGTTTTAAGCACTGCTCTATTTTATTTTTATAGACCAATAGCTTTTAAAGTTTTGGTTTTTGGAATCTTGCTTTCTGGATTTTTAACTTGGTGTTTTGGACGACCATCATACCATATTGGTGCAAGTGGATTAATTTACGTATTAGCTAGCTTTATTTTTTTTAAAGGTGTAATTGCTAAACATTATAGATTAATTGCCTTGTCCTTATTGGTTGCTTTTTTATACGGAAGTTTGATTTGGAATACGCTACCGTTAGAAGAAGGCGTTTCATGGGAAGGTCACTTAAGTGGATTAATAGTTGGATTATTTTTTGCATTTATATTTAGAAAACAAATTGCTAAGCCAAAACGATACGTTTGGGAAGATCCAAACTATAATGAAGACGATGATGAGTTTTTACAACATTTTGATGAAAACGGAAACTTTATTGAACGTGTAATAGAGGAGGAGTCTGAAGAAGCATTTCCAAAAGAAAAGAATTCTCTAAACATTAACTACACCTTCAGAGAAAACAAAGACTTATAGACGCTGTCTTACCGCTTCGTACAAAAAAGCACCACAAGCTACACTAACATTTAGTGATTCTATTTGACCTAATAAAGGTAATTTAGCTTTTTCGTTAGCTAGTTTTAAAACGGAGGGATTTATACCTCTTCCTTCAGATCCCATAATAATTGCGCATGGTTCTTTAAACGAGACATCAAAAATGGTATTATCTGTTTTCTCAGTTGCAGCAATTACTTTAATATCTGATGCTTGTAGAAAAAATACAGCATCTTTTATATGATCCACTCTACAAATAGGGACTTTAAAAACTGCACCAGCACTGGTTTTAATTGTGTCACCATTGACAGGAGCTGCACCTTTACTTTGTATAATGATGCCATTAACACCTGTGCACTCTGCAGTTCGTATTATTGCTCCAAAATTTCTAACATCGCTCAATTGATCTAATAATAAAAACAACGGAGTTTCGGTTTCTGTAGAAACCTTTTCATATAATTCCTCAATGTTATAAAACTTCACAGGGGAAATTTGGGCTACTGCACCTTGATGATTGTTTCTGGTTAATCTATTTAACTTCTCAACTGGTACATAAGATGAGTTAATTCTTTTGTTTTTTAAAATAAGCTCTAACTCTTGGAATAATTCGCCTTTTAATCCCTTTTGTAAAAAGACTTTGTCAATGTGTTCTCCAGCGTTAACTGCTTCTATTATTGCTCTAAGACCAAATATTTGTGTAGTTTTTTCCATAAAGTAAAGGTATAAAAAAACCGTTCAAAGAACGGTTTTTTTATATTGATATGTGGTAAGCTATTACGGTAATGTAAATGTACCAGATGTACCAGCACCATAAGCACCTGAAGAACTAAATAAAGTTGTTCCATCTAAAGTACTTAAAGAGATAGGACCAGCTCCGTCAGCATAATCATCAGTTACAGTAAAAGTATAAGTTCCACTTTCTAAACAAAGTGTAGACGCTAAAGTTCCTGATAAACCAGCATATGCATTTGCGTATGGAGAATATGGTCCATTTTCAGTAACTACGTTTCCATTAGAGTCAGTAATCGACCAATATACCTCTTCAGGCCAAGAATCAAAAGCAATATTTAAGACTACTTTGTTGAATAAACATTGCTCTAATAAAGATAAAGTAATTCCATCATCAACAGATAAGCCATCACCACCAACTAAATTTAACACTATAGTTTTAGCAGTAGCTAAATCTAAATCAACATCTGTAGCAGTTACTTGTAATTTTCCCGAATTAGTATTGGCAGGAATAGTAACAGTAGATGGTAAGTTGTAAGTTGAAGGATCTGCTGTAGATGCGTCAGATACCTGTACACTAAATGTTCTATCTGAACCTTCAAAGTTAGCTGAATATACCATTACATCAAATGTAGAGGTACCATCAGGTACTACTTCTAAAGTTCTATCTTGTTCAAAAGTTACATAATTTGTTCCAGGTGCTTCAAGTTCATCTTCACAACTTGTGAAAAATAAAGCAGTTGTAGCAAAAGTTAATAAAATTAGTTTAAAGTTTTTCATGATTTAGTTATTATAATAATTAAGATACTACCCTTAATCAGGGTAGTATCTTAAATTAGATTATTGGTTTTGACTTCCTATAAAAGGATTGTTTTGAATTTCGTCTTGTGGAATTTCAAATTGCATTCTTTCATCATTATAAGGTATTGGATCACCTACAAATGATAAGTGGTTAGATCCTCTAACAGTTGTAGCCTCATTACGCTTCATAGCTAAGAAACTTTTCCCTTCTCCCCATAATTCTATACGAGTTTGTAGGTAAATCTCATCTTCTAAAGCTTGACCAGATAAACCATCTACGTATGCAGAACTAGGAACTCTTTGGTCTAATAAAGCTTTTAAGCTTGTTCTAGCAGGACCTTCAAATCCAGCTCTAGCATTTGCTTCAGCATTTAATAAGTACATTTCTTCTATACGCATGTATACGTAATCTGCTGTAACAATTTGCGAAGCACCACCAATTTGGCTAGATGCGTAGAACTTAAATAATGGTTGTAAGTGTCTTCCATTTGATGGATTGTTAAAGAATTGAGCTTTTCTAGCGTCATTACTTGGAATAGCAGCAAATAAATCTGCATCTATTACTTTGTAATCACCAGCCCAAGCATAACTGTAAGACCAAGCGTCAACTTGTCCCCACCATGATACTAAACCTAAACTATTATTTTCAGTAATATCAATTCCCCACATCCAACTTGGTGAGTTTACGTCACAAAAACAGTTTGTAACATCTCCAGAACCAAGCATTGTGTAGTTACCAGAATTAATAACTTCTTGTGTTAAGTTAGCAACATCAGTATCTCTACCACCTTTAGCGCCTAATGCATAAGCTAAAATTGCTTTAGCAACATCTTGATTAACTTGGTTTTTAGCAGATCTGTTAAATCCATCTAATAATGCAATAGCATCAGTCAAATCTTGTTCAATTAAATTATATACTTCTTCAGCACTAGACTTTGGCAAGTTTTGATTAATTGGTTCAGTATATAACGGTAAAATTGCTTCTGATGCATTGTATTCTTTTTGGAAATACTGTGCTAAGTAGAAATAAGAATGAGCACGCATAGCTTTAGCTTGACCCATTGCATATTTGTTTTCTTCTACTTCTGGAACTGCATTATTACCTCCTAAGTTTTCAATTACAGTGTTTGCAGATCTAACTATTCTGTAGTAGTATCTCCATACCATTCTGTTTCTACCTCTTGTAAAATCTAAAGGTGCTTGAAATTCTGTAATGTCTGCACGATACCAACCATATGTACTAACACTAAGAGCCATATCTCCAGATAACATATCTCCGTAGATATCATAAGCTTTGTGACCAAAATCATCATGATTTAAGTTAGTTCCACCTGATCCAGCTTGAATCATTTGTGCATACAATCCATTAATGAATGCAGCAGGAATGTTAGTGTTAGTTTCAGCAGCTTCACTTAATTGTGCTGAAGTTAATAATTGTGTAGGCTGGCTATTTCCTGATACTCCACTATTATCTAGTAGATCTTCAGAACAGCTTCCTAAGCTTAGCATCAAACCTGATACAAAAGCGATTTTTAATAAATTTTTCATAATTTTCTTTTTTTTTAATTAAAATTTCACTCTAGCTCCTAAAGTGATAGTTGTTGCAGGAGCATAAATTCTACGACCAGAATTTCCTGCTTCCCTTACTGAAGGATTAAATCCTTCTCTTGCAGTTTTGATAAGTAAGTTATCACCTGAAACCCAAATGTTAACGTCATCTAAACCAATATTATCTGTAAATCTGTTTGGTAATGTATAACCAATTCTTGCATTGTTTAATGCTATAAAATCTGTACTTGTAATGAATCTAGAAGATTGAGAAGTACCATTTACAATTGCATTATCTGCTAAGATTGGCACATCAGTAACATCACCAGGATTTTGCCATCTATTAGCAATATCTCTGTGGAAATTGTTTCCAGCAGCTCCAAAACGATCACTCATTAATTCTGCATACTGTCCATCATAAGCGTAACCACCTATGCTGTAAGTAAATTGAGTAGAGAAATCAAAGTTCTTATATCTTGCAGATACTCTAAATGCTCCTCTTAAATCAGGAATAAATGATTTGTCAAGATATACTTGTGTTGCATCAGCATACGTTTTAGTTACAGTCTTTTTGATGTTTCCACCAACTTTTTGTCTGTACTCAAATAACGAACCTGAAGTGTTTAAATCTCCACCGCTACCATCATCAATCGAAAATGACTCTTCACCAGCATCAAGGATACCATTATTGTTAGCATCATCGTAGTACTGATACCACATTGGAGAACCGTCAGCAGGATCAACTCCAGCCCATTCTCTCATCCAGAAATCAAAGATAGAACGTCCTTCTGCGTATGCATAAGCACCATCTGGACTTGTTCCAGAGTCAATAACTCTTGGTAATCCTGTACTAGGATCTAATGGCATAGCAGTCATTTCATTACTTAATATTTCACCATTAACAGAAACATCTAATTTGAAGTCTTCCGTGTTGAAAATATGACCAGTAATATCGAATTCTATACCTGAGTTTAAGATTTCACCGTCATTTACTCTAATAGCAGCGATACCAGCAGAAGGTCCTCTACGTTGATTAAAGAAAAGATTGTCAGTGTTTTTTCTATAGTAATCAACATTAACATCTAAATAATTACCAAAACTCATTTCAAGTCCTCCTTGTAACATTCTAGAAGTTTCCCATGTTAAATCTGGATCACCTACAGTATTTAAATCTAATGCTAATTCTCCACCTACTAAACTAGAGTTGAAAGTATCAAATCCTAAAGCTGTACTTACACCTTGCTGGTCTCCAGTAATACCGTAAGAACCTTTAACTTTTAAGTAAGACATAAAGCTATCACTCATAAAATCTTCGTTAGAAACTATCCAAGCAGCTCCTAATGATCCAAATACACCCCATTTGTCATTTACGAATCTAGAAGAACCATCAGTTCTAACAGAAGCTGTCAAATAATAAGTGTCATCTAAACTATAGTTTGCTTGACTAAAGTATGATTCTAAACCAGACGCATTTTCATATCCATCAGGTAAACCTTGCGTTTCTAAATAGTTTTGTAAGTTATAAACTCCTGGTAAAATAACATTCTGCATGAATTGTCTTGACTGTGTAAAGCTTTGTTCAAAAGATTCGTGTGCAGCTAATACTTCAAGAGAGTGTCTACTATCACCAAATGTTGTGTTATATCTTAATAATTGTAAGAAAGATTTTGTCCATCTTACTTGATCAGTAACACCTAAAGAACCATTAGTGTTTGCTCCTGTACCATAAACGTGGTTAGAAGCATTATTTCTTCTAAAGAAAGAATATTGACCACCAAAAGTATTTTCAAAAGTTAAATTATCAGTTATCTTAAATTTCATACTGATGTTACCATTTACGGCTTGAGTATTTCTACCATCAAAATCTAAAACAGCTGAACCAATTGGATTCAATAAGTTTGCATTAGGTCTGTTTCTAGTGAAACCATTAAGTGCACCAGTTGGAGAACCATAATCATATTGAGCACCTCCATAAATTGGATCTGGTATTAATGTTCCAGTGTTTGGGAATCTAGCAAAAACAGGATAGATTGGTGCCATTTTATCAGCAAATTCAAAAACGTTTTCTGAACCTACGATTTGACCATTATTAGTTGTTTTAGTATTAGAGTAACCAATATTAGTACTAACGTTTAACCAATCTTTTAAGTCAGAGTCTAAATTTAATCTTGCACTAAATCTATTAAAATCTGAATTAATTGAATATCCTTTATCATCTAAATAACCTACAGAAACAAAGTACTTTGATTTTTCAGAACCTCCACCCATACGTAAGTTAGATTCAGTTCTAAAACCAGTTCCGAATGCTTCATCAGCGTAACGTTCAGGTGTAAATAATCTATTAACACCTGCTCTTACTGTTCCAGTTGCTGGATCAATTAAATCAGCAGCTGTTGCAGCATCCCACATGTTGTAACCATCACCAATACCATTATCAGTTAATAATGTATTGTTTGCAAATCCTACTGGATCTGGGTTACCAGTTACTACACCTCTGTTTCTTAAACCTTCCCATACATATCCAATGTATTCTTCTGGAGAAGTAATTACATCATATCTTGGGATAATTTGAGTGTTGATACCAGTTTTAAGGTCAACTTCAATGTAACCTTGCTCTGATCTAGTACCAGATTTAGTTGTAATTAATACAACACCATTAGCACCTCTAGATCCGTAAATAGCAGTTGCAGTTGCATCTTTAAGTACTGTAGTACTTTTAATGTCTGCTGGGTTAATTGAGTTTATCTCAAAAGTTCCATTAAATGGAATACCATCTACAACGTATAAAGGAGAACGGTTACCTAATGGCGAACCATATCCTCTTACACGAACAGTAGCAATTGTTCCAGGTTGTCCAGAAGTATTAATTACTGATACACCTGCAACCTCACCAGCTAATGCTTGAGTTACATTTGTAAATGATTTTGCTTCAAGATTTTCTGCACTAACAGTAGATGCTGTACCTGTAAAGGCTTTAGTAGTTGTGGTACCATAACCTACAATTACAACCTCATCTAATGCATTATCAGGCTCTAAAGAAACATTAATTGTGTTGGATGCTCCAACAGCTACCTCTTTAGTACCATAACCAACATAACTAAATTGTAACATTTGACCAGCGCTTGCGCTAATTGAATAATTACCATCAAAATCTGTTGATGTTCCAGTAGAAGTTCCTTTTACAACTACATTGGCAGTTGGTAATGGTAATCCATTTTCGTCGGAAACGACTCCTGAAATTGTTTTTTCTTGAGCAAACGATATTTGCACAACAAACGCTAGAAATAGCGTTAAAATTCCACTAAACTTTGTTTTCATTTTTTATTTTATTTGAATTAGTCTCCGCCAAAAATCATAATAAAAACTTAATAAAACAACTTTTTTCTCATAAATATTTACATTTTGGATATAAATTTTGAAACTAAAAAGAATTGTTTTTGAGTGATTTCATAATTCTATAGTCGTATATTTTCTGTAATAATTACAGGATACACCTTTTTTTTACCCAAAAAAGCTATCAAAATAGTAATAATGATAGCTTTTTTATTTGGTTTTTGAAAAAAATTATTTTTTCAGTTTTTTCTTTTCTTCAATGGTTATCCTATTGTTTTTTGTTCTTCCTTGTACTATTTGACTGTTATTACTATCTGTAACTGTATAAATATTTCCAGTTTTATTTATAAAAAAAGTTGTGATAGCACTACCATTACCGTCTAATAGCCCTCCGTTTGCTAAAGGGAATAAAGATGATAAATCAACCTCTTGATAAAAGACTCCTGATTTTGCAAATATTATTTTTACTGGTACGTTTGTAACTGAAGATGATGTAAATCCATTATTTGTCCAAAAACTAGCGTCTATTTCATAACTTCCATCTGGATAAGTATTAAAAATTATTATTTCCTCTGGGCAGTCATTATAACTAAAATCGGCAAATCCACCATTAAAGTAAAGTTCTAAATCTAGATCTAATCCGTCAAAACCATCACATGCTACAACACCATTGTCTAAATAATCACCAGCCCAATCTAGTCTTGTTATTAAGTCTTCCCCTATTAGGTTTTCAATGTTTATAGTCACTACTTCATCTATTGTAGCTTCTAGTAAGTTAGTAGATGTAAGTCTTAATTGAACAGTTTTAGTATCGTTTGGTAATATATCTTCAATTGTTTCGATATTAATATCTAAATTAGTTTGACCAGAATCAAAGACTGCTATATAACCTGATCCTCCTTGATAGCCATAAGAGAAGTAGCCGGAATCAAACCAAGTATTATATGGTACAAATATATCTTCAATTTCAATTGGCGAGTAGCCATTTCCTGAGTTTGAATCTCCATCAGATGGCTCTACAACTACTATTGGGTTTCCACTTTCGTCCAATACATCTATTCTTATACTAATAGGATTAATTGTTGCATAATCTACGACTAAGTTAAATGTTGCTGTTTCACCTTCGGTGACAGTTACAGTTTTATTAGTTACAGTTATTGATGGTTTACCTTTTCTTGCGATGCTATCATCTTCTTCACAAGAGAATATCAATGTTCCTGCAAGGATTAAAAATGACAGTATTTTTATTTTATCTATGTTCATGATTTTAGTAATTTATTAATTTGGTATTAAATCAAAGCTCATGTCTTGAGCGTTATCTTCTAGGTCAAAATCGTTTATTTGTATTGTGCCATCTGATAACAGTACACCGTTTCCTGTAACCATATTTGAAAATGTATCCAATGTTCCTGTAAGTGTTATTGTGTTATCACTATTTAAGATAAAGTCCCAAGTGAATACACCGTTAAAGTTTGGTAAATTACTAGCTCTATATACATTACATTCTAGAGCTGTAATGTTAACAGTTTCTCCGTCACCATTTGAAGAACCATTAACTGTGTTTGCAGCTGTGTAAGTTCCGACCAAAGGAGGATCACATCGCTCAAAAATAATATCTATGGTTCCTATTTGTTGACCAGTCACAACACCATTAGTTTGTGATATAAGGTTTATTTTGACATTTTTTTGTTCGTCAAAAGGTAAGTTTGAAGGAAATATTGTGTAATCCAAAGTTTCGCTTGAAATTTCTCTTCCTGCTGGAATTGTAAAGGTGTTTGAAGTATTTAAAATTTCAAATTCAGAACCAATAATTGCATTAGAGTTGGCTGTATCAATTTCGTAACTTACTGTGGTATCCTGCGATGAATATAACCCGCCAGGTCCACTACCTAATTGAATGCTTACACTAGCGTTTACAGGGTTAACATCACTTGGTAGGAAAACATAACTATCTGAAGTTCTATCAAAACCAACTACGTAAGGCAGGTTTGAAAAATCTGATTCTAGTTGTTGTGGGTTGTCATCAACTGAACAAGAAATAGCAAGAACTAATGCTAAAATTGTTAGTGGTATTAATTTTATTTTTTTCATTGTCATAATTTTATTAGTTAACGTCCCAAAAAACTTTGGTATCAAATGCACTATCAACAGTTTGTCCGTATGGATTTACATTAGCGGAATTTCCTGAATACTCTGAGGTAGGATATAATAACCTATTTGGTCTATCTGGTCTACTTGTTATATCTGGAAGAGGCATGTTGCTTGGGAAACCTGTTCTTGTGTACTCAATCCAAGTTTCAATACCATTCGTGCCTCCTAAATCTATCCATTTTTGGGTAATTATAGCCTCTAATTTATTAGTGCTTCCGTCCCATCCAACTGTATTTATATTATTAATCGAACTTAAGTAACCTCCAATGTTAGCACCTAATCTATTAAATGACGATTCTATAGCTGATTCAAATAAAGCTTTTGCATTACCTGAAGTTAGTAATCCTTTTTCTACTGCTTCAGATTGTAAGAATAAAGATTCAGACGCTGTCATTATATAACCATCTTGTTGTGGTGAAATCAATAAACCTGGACCAATTCTGGAAGGTTGATCACCTCCACCTTGAGTGTTACCTTGTATAGACGATTGACCAGATCTAGTTGCATATAATCTATTTAGTCTCGGGTCCATGACACCATTTGTGGTACCATTTAAAAATTCTACTAAAAAAGTAGTAGGGCCAGCTCTTAAATTTGAAAAAGTTTGATTACTTGAGTTGCCAAATTCTCCAGGATCATATCCGAAGGTCTCAGCAAATGGATTCATTCTTCCTTGTTCATCTGAATATCCTGGGTTAATGGTTACGTCTTCTCCAGAACCAAGAAAATCTGCACTGTTTAACATCGTAACTTCAGAATTTAAAAATGTTAATACATCTGGTGTTGTTTGCGCATAGTCATACATTCTTAATAACATTCTAAGTTTTAAGCTATTTCCAAATTTAACCCATTTATCCATGTCTCCTCCCATAACAACATCATTAGTTCCCATTGTGATTGCAGAGTTTGTATCTGTATTGGAAATTTGTGCTATAGCTTCATTAATTTGAGAAATTAAATTTATGTAAACTTCAACCTGATTATCGTATGTTGGAAATAGTAAATCACCTCTTTGATGTATATCCGTAAAAGGAATATCTCCATACAGGTCTACTAGATATTGAAAGTAGAATGCTCTATAAATTTTTGCAGCAGCCTTGAAATAATCATAATTACCTGGGTTGTTATTATTAATAATAGTAGTTAAATTACCGGTTCTTGCCATTAAATTATCCCAAATACCACTGTAAAAATCTGTGGTAAGTTGATATTGAAATTCTACAAAATATGGTGCTTGTACTTGTTGTGCATTACCAGACCAAGTTGCTATCATTGTATTACCTAGTCCGTTCATTGTTGTGCTTAATGTTGCTGCAGGTAATGTTAAAGCTCCTGGTAATATTACTTCTGGTGGTAACTCATCAATTACTACTCCATTAGGATCTTCGTTTACAAGTACATCACTACAAGAGATTATTAATGTAGATATTACAAGTAAAGATATTTTTATTATCGTGTTTATGTTTTTCATTTTCTTAGACATTAAAAGTTAAATTTCACATTCATAGAATAGAATCTTGTTGGAGGTGTTTGACCATAACCTCCAATACCAGAACCTATTTCAGGGTCATTATATCTTCTATTTTCTTTTGGTAGAATAGTTATTAAATTTCTTCCAGAAATACCAACAGAAACTCCGTCTAAAAACGTATTGTCTAAAAACTTTCTATCAAGTGTGTAGCTTAATGCTATTTCTCTAATTTTGAAAGCTGTTGCGTCTAAGATAAAGTTTTCATCAACACCAGTAAAATCACCACTTTGAATAAATGATTGATATTGTGCATATTGGCTTGGTCCACCGTAAGAAGGTCCAGTTAATGTGCTAGTATTAGTTGTTCCAGAGCCTAGAACTGTAGAATTTGGGAATACAAAATATCCTCTACCATTTTCAGCTGTAATAAAACTTCTACCTTGTCCAGTCAAATTATTATATATATTGGAGTAAAAAACATGTCCAGTTCTAAAATCTGCTGTAGCACTTAATTTAAATCCTTTATAGGAGAATTCTGTATTGAAATTCAAAATATAATCTGGTGTAGTTTTTCCTAAGATTTTTAAACCTGATGCAGTTCTTGGCGAGCCATCTGGATTTAATACTACACGACCTTGATCATCACGTTCATATGCGCTACCTCTTATTAACGGGAATTCTTCGCCTTGAACAGCGTAAATACCAGGAGAACCTGATCCTAAAATATCAGAGTCTTCTGTTATTTTATTAGCAATAGTTTTTTGAGATGCATAACCAAAGTTTAGATTCCACCTCATATTGTCAGTTTTGATAGGTGTTAAACCTAAGTCAACTTCATAAGCGTTGGTTTCAGTTTCACCAACATTTACACCTGCACTAAATACGCTAGTTGCAGATGATACACTAGCACTTAAGATTTGGTTGTCATTAGTGTAGAAAGAATAACTACCGTCTAAAGTTATTCTAGGTGTACCGCCTCTTTTAAGTAATTCTAAATTAAGATTAACCTCATAGGTGTTTATAAATTCTGGTTCAATTGCATTGTCAAATGTTGATGATGGAATTAAAAATGAATTTACGCCACCTGGATAAGGAAATGCTGAGGGTCTAAACCCAGTGTCATATAAATCATGAGCACCAAGTGCAGAAATGTTGGCTGTTTTAACATAGCCACCAGATATTTTTATTTTATTTAAAAAGTCACTTTTTATTTCAGGAAATGCTTTTGTTGGTATAAATGATGCACCAGCAGAATAATACAGAAATCCAATGTCTTTTAAAGACCTACCTGGTGACTGTAATCTAGAATCCCACTCTTGTCTTCCTGTTAAGTTTAAATATAAATAGTCTTTATAGCTTAAATCAACATTAGCGAAAACAGCTTGTTGTCTTCTTTTAGAGCTAAAGTCTGACACTGTAATACCACTTGATATGTTTTCTACTGTATATAATCCTGGTAAAGTTAAAATATCACCTGAAGTAGTTTGAGAGAAACCTTTGCTTTCTGTTGTATTAAAGCCAATAAGTGATTTTAATTCAATATCGTCTGTTAACTGATAATTAAAATTTGTGATTAAATCTGTATACAATGTTCTTGAGTTAGAACTAGAAACAGCTAAGGATGACTGTATATCTCTAGCGTCTCCAGTTATTGTGTATTCAGCTACATAATCATTAACATATTGAATGCTTTTACCACTATTTGTAACAACGTTACTTCTTAAGATAGTGCTAATATTATCATTAAATTTATAAGATAATTCAGCAGATAAATCAGACCTTACATTGTCAGAATTTGAGCGCTGATTATTTCTAACCCAATATGGACTATCTCCAAAAGCAGTCCAGTGATCAGTATTGCTACCTGAATCAAAATCTCTTACATTGACATCACTTGGTAATTGGGCTAATTGTCCATAAACACCATTAGAAACTGATTGATCTTCATTGGTAAAACGAACATTTCCTGATATGGAAAATTTATTAAAAGTTTTACCAGCACTTAAGGCTAAAAAGTCTTTTTTGTAAGTGTCTTGTCCAATTATTCCATCGGTTTTTCTACGGTTTGCAGTTAGTGAGTAAAACCCTTCGCTGTCACCACCAGATGCAGATACTGTATTTTGAAGTGCTACACCAGTATTAAAAAAGTCTTTCATGTTGTCTTTTCTAAACTCGTATGGTGCATATCTAAAATCTGTAACTGTTGGATAAGGTAAACCTACAGGTTGGATAGAACCATCATATTCTGGTCCCCAAGACCCTTGATCAAACGCATCAACTTCTCCCCAATACCCTTTACCATATCTATCTTGTAGTTGTGGTAAAAAGGCGATATCTTCAAAGGTTACTGTAGATGAAAAGTTGATATTTAATTTACCTTTATTTTTAGTTCCTTTTTTTGTAGTAACAACAATAACACCATTACCACCTCTTGATCCATATAGTGCGGCTCCATTAGGACCTTTGATGACGTTTATGGATTCTATAATTTCAGGATCTAAATCAGAAAGAATTGTCGCTGATGAAATAACATTATCAATAACTACTAGTGCAGAATTAGATCCAGATAAAGATCTTGTTCCTCTTAATGAAATAGTCGTAGATGGATTTACACCAGTATTAGTCGTATTTATTTGTAATCCAGAAACTTTTCCTGCAAGGGACTGTACAGCATCTGGATTGTTTGCTGCGACTATCTCTTCAGCTTTTAAGTTTTCATATGCTGTGGTTATTTCATCTGGTTTTCTTTTTATACCTACTGCGGTTATGATTACTTCGTCTAAAGTATTGTCCAAGCTTAAAGAGACATTAATGGTGTCGTCATTTCCAATAGCAATTTCTTTGTCAGCATAACCAACATAGCCAAATACTAAAACATCACCTTCATTAGCTTCGATAATATAGTTACCATCAAAATCTGTTGAAGTACCTTCTGATGTGCCTTTAATAACTACAGTTGCTGACGGTAGAGGTAAATTGTTTTCATCAGAGACCACACCACTGATAGTTCGATTTTGCGCAAATGACAAATTTATGGTCATTAACAGAAATAGAGTTAAAATTCGATTGAGATTTGTTTTCATATAGTTTTGTTAAATTAGTCTTAATCAAATTTCTTAATTTTTTGTTAATAAAACAATTATATGACAACTTATTTTAATAAAATTTTAACATTTTTATTGAAGTATATTTAAAGTTGTGTTTAAAATGTAGCATTTAAGCTAAGATGTATTTTTGAATTTGAAAAATTAAATGTTTCATTATCTGTTTTACCGTTAGCATAAATAAAGCGAAGCAGTCCTCCTTTAGTTAATATCCCAAAACCAAATCCAAAACCATATAAGTTTTCTTTTTGATTTATAACATTGTTACTGAAGTTGCCAATATCTATGACTGAATTTATGAAAATACTACTGCTAAGCTTATATCTGTATTCTGAATTTAATATATACAAACTGTTTGCAGAAAGGCTGTTTTCTGTAAAACCACGAATGGTGTTTATCCCTCCAAACCTAAACAATTCATTTTCTAAATAAGTGTCAGAGTTAATGGATTGGACAATAGCCTTTAAATAAATACTATTTTTAGGATTTAAATTAAAAATATGATGGGCACTTACGTCAATTAAAGTTTGCGTTTCACTAAATATATTAGTGTCTCTTTTACCAATTCCAAATTGAACCTTGAAAAGAGATTTAATTTGAAATAACTTTTCTAAATTCTGACGTTTGATGTATTGATAGCGCGTAGTATAAAATACCGAATTGAAATCTTCAACATTATTTATAATATTAGAGTTGGATAAATTACTAGATTCTGTACTTTCTAAACCTAAATAAATACTGTTTTTGTCATTTAATTGATAAAACAAACTAGCTTGTTGCTTGGTGTTAATAAACGTAGAATCTCTTTTAAGTATAGCTAAAGAAGCTTCCACACCTAAAGGAGAGCCAAATATATATGGAAGGTTTGCTTTTAAGTTAAAATTTTTCTGGTCACTTTCATCACTTTTATAATCCAAATAGAGGCTTTCGCCATAATTTAAATTGTTTTCAAGATATAGATTAAGGTATCCATTAAATTCAATTTTATTACTAGTTTCATTGGTTGTGAAACCAATAAAACCATCAAAATTATTACTTGGTGTTTTTTCTAAATAAAGATATAATTGTGTGGAGTCTTTACTAAATAAAATCTCAGGAGGTTTAGTTTGATTAGCAAAACTTAGATTATTTAAGGTAATAACTTTTTTGTTAATTGATTCTAAATTAAATGGTTTTCCGGTATCAATTTTTAAATATCGTTTTAAATAAGAAACAGGAAACTTTTCATATCCTTTTATAATTACTTTGTCTAGTTTTCTAATTTGTTCTTTTGTGTCAATTTCCAATTTAGCACTTAATGTGGCACTGTCTTTTTGTTTTATATCACTTAGTTTTAAGTTTGAAAACGGATAGCCAGATGAGCTTACTATTTGATTATATTTTTTTAATTCCTGTTCAATGCTATTATATTCAAGTACAAAGCTGTTATTATTTAACTCTGGTAATTTTAAATTTGAATAAAAACTTTTTGAACTGATTGTAGAGTCTATATATATGACTATGTTCTCGATTTTATTTTTTAAATGAATTTTTGTCACAAAAACAGAATCGTTGTCGAATTTAGCAGAAATCACTGTATTATTTAAATATCCATCCTTTTCAAGTTTGTTTTGAAACAAATTAACTTCATTGGTAATAGATTCCAAATTATTATGAATAACCTCGTATTTGTAGTCAGAGATTAAAGTGGTCTCATTATCATTAAATCCAATGATTTTCAATTTTAATTCTTGACTTAAACTAAGCTGAAAAGAAAATATAATGGATACTAGTAAAAGTTTTTTGATAAAATTCAATACTATTTTTTAAGAATTAAAAGAATAAAACTAACGTAAAAAACTTACTATTTAATACGTTGGTTATATTAAATTTTAAAAACTACTAAAAATTAATACATTAAGATTTGAATAATCCATTTTAATTTCTACCTTTGCAGCCCTCTTAGAGAGAGGTAACATAAAATTATATTAAAATTATATGCCAACAATTTCACAATTAGTACGAAAAGGAAGAGCCAAAATAACCAAGAAGAGTAAATCGGCTGCTTTAGATTCGTGTCCTCAAAGACGTGGTGTATGTACTCGTGTTTATACAACGACACCTAAAAAACCTAACTCAGCAATGCGTAAGGTGGCAAGGGTTCGTTTAACAAACGGAAACGAAGTAAATGCATACATCGGTGGAGAAGGTCACAATTTACAAGAGCACTCGATAGTATTGGTTAGAGGTGGAAGGGTAAAAGATTTACCAGGAGTTAGATATCACATCGTTCGTGGTGCTTTAGACACAGCAGGTGTTGCAGGTAGAACACAACGTAGATCTAAGTATGGTGCAAAACGCCCTAAAAAGTAATTTAAAACTTTAAGAAGAAGACATGAGAAAAAGAGCAGCGAAAAAAAGACCGCTTTTACCAGATCCGCGTTTTAACGATCAGTTAGTAACTAGATTCGTAAACATGATGATGTGGGACGGAAAGAAGTCTGTAGCTTTTAAAGTATTTTATGATGCAATTGACATCGTAGATTCTAAAAAGACGGACGAAGAAAAAACAGCTTTAGAAATCTGGAAAGATGCATTATCAAATGTTATGCCTCACGTAGAAGTACGTAGTCGTAGAGTAGGTGGAGCAACATTCCAAATTCCTAACCCAATACGTGCAGACCGTAAGGTGTCTACTGCAATGAAATGGTTAATTAGTTTCTCTAGAAAGAGAAATGAAAAATCTATGGCATTACGTTTAGCTTCAGAGATTTTAGCAGCAGCTAAAGAAGAAGGAGCAGCAGTTAAAAAACGTGTTGATACACATAAGATGGCAGAAGCCAATAAAGCATTCTCTCACTTTAGATTTTAATAAGACATGGCAAGAGATTTAAAATACACAAGAAACATAGGTATTGCAGCGCATATTGATGCAGGAAAAACTACAACTACCGAGCGTATTCTTTATTATACAGGAGTTTCACATAAAATTGGAGAAGTACATGATGGTGCTGCTACAATGGACTGGATGGAGCAAGAGCAGGAACGTGGTATTACCATTACATCTGCAGCTACAACTTGTACGTGGAATTTCCCATTAGAAAACGGAAACCCAACACCAGATACTAAAGGATATCACTTTAATATTATTGATACTCCTGGTCACGTAGATTTTACTGTAGAGGTAAATAGATCTTTACGTGTTTTAGATGGTCTAGTGTTTTTATTTAGTGCAGTTGATGGTGTAGAGCCTCAATCTGAGACTAACTGGAGACTTGCAGATAATTATAAAGTGCCTAGAATAGGTTTTGTTAACAAAATGGATCGTCAAGGATCTAACTTTTTAGCAGTATGTCAGCAAGTAAAAGACATGTTAAAATCTAACGCAGTACCAATTGTTTTAAATATTGGTGATGAAGCAGATTTTAAAGGAATCATTGATTTAGTAAAAAACAGAGCTATAGTATGGCATGACGAAACTCAAGGGGCAACTTTTGATGTTATTGATATTCCAGAAGATATGAAAGAGGAAGCTCGTAAATATCGTGCACTTTTAATTGAGGAAGTAGCAAGTTATGACGAAGATCTTTTAGAAAAATTCATGGAAGATGAAGATTCTATTACAGAAGAAGAAGTGCACGCTGCACTTAGAGCTGCTGTAATGGATATGGCTATCATTCCTATGATTTGTGGTTCTGCATTCAAAAATAAAGGAGTTCAGTTTTTATTAGACGCAGTATGTCGTTACTTACCATCTCCAACAGATAAAGAAGGTATAGTAGGAACTAACCCAGAAACAGGTGAAGACGTTTTACGTAAACCAAGTGTAGATGATCCATTTGCTGCTTTAGCATTTAAGATTGCTACTGATCCTTTTGTAGGTCGTTTAGCTTTCTTTAGAGCATATTCTGGTCGTTTAGACGCTGGTTCTTATATCTTAAACAACCGTTCAGGAAAAAAAGAGCGTATTTCTCGTATCTACCAAATGCATTCTAATAAGCAAAATGCTATCGATTTCATCGAAGCAGGAGATATTGGAGCAGCAGTAGGATTTAAAGATATCAAGACAGGAGATACTATGTCTGATGAAAAACATCCAATTGTTCTAGAATCTATGGACTTCCCAGATCCAGTAATTGGTATAGCTGTGGAACCTAAGACTAAAGCAGATGTTGATAAATTAGGTATGGCATTAGCTAAATTATCTGAAGAAGATCCAACATTTACAGCAAGAACAGACGAAGCTTCAGGTCAAACAATTATATCAGGAATGGGTGAGCTTCACTTAGATATTATAGTTGATCGTTTAAAGCGTGAGTTTAAAGTTGAGGTAAACCAAGGTCAACCTCAAGTAGAGTACAAAGAAGCAGTTACACAACGTGCAGAACACAGAGAGGTTTATAAAAAGCAATCTGGTGGACGTGGTAAATTTGCAGATATTGTATTCACTCTTGAGCCTGCAGAAGAAGGTAAAGAAGGTTTAGAATTTGTATCTGAAATTAAAGGTGGTAACGTTCCTAAAGAATTTATCCCTTCTATTGAAAAAGGATTCAAAATGGCAATGGTAAATGGTCCATTAGCAGGATACGAAGTTGATGCTATGAAAGTAACATTAACAGATGGATCTTATCACGATGTGGATTCGGATCAATTATCATTCGAATTGGCTGCTAAATTAGGATTTAAAAATGCTGCAAAAGCTGCAAAAGCAGTAATTATGGAGCCTATTATGAAACTTGAGGTAATAACACCTGAAGAAAACATGGGAGACATAGTTGGAGATTTAAATAGAAGACGAGGTCAAGTAAGTGATATGGGAGACAGAGCAGGAGCAAAAACTGTAAAAGCTACCGTTCCATTATCAGAAATGTTTGGATATGTTACGACATTAAGAACATTATCTTCTGGTCGTGCAACGTCTACTATGGAATTTTCTCATTATGCAGAAACACCTTCTAATATTTCAGAAGAAGTTATCAAAGCAGCAAAAGGAGTTGAATCGTAAATCTTAAATAAAATGAGTCAAAAAATCAGAATAAAATTAAAGTCTTACGATCACAACTTAGTAGACAAGTCTGCTGAAAAGATTGTAAAAACAGTAAAAAGCACAGGTGCTGTTGTAACTGGACCAATTCCATTACCAACACACAAGAAAATTTTCACTGTATTACGTTCACCACACGTAAATAAGAAGTCAAGAGAACAATTTCAATTAAGCTCTTACAAGAGATTATTAGACATTTACTCTTCATCTTCTAAGACCATTGACGCTTTAATGAAGCTTGAATTACCAAGTGGAGTAGAAGTTGAGATTAAGGTGTAAGTAAAAACAATCGTTTAGCAAAGATTAAACGAAACATGTCCTAAGCTTCGGGCGAAGGAAAAACGGTAAAAATACAATTCAAGGCTGAAACGTATTTTCAGCCTTGAATATTAATAAATAGTAACAATAAATAAATAATAATTATGTCTGGGTTAATTGGAAAAAAAATCGGTATGACCAGCATCTTTGATGAAAACGGGAAAAATATTCCTTGTACAGTAATCGAAGCTGGACCATGTATCGTTACCCAAGTCAGAACTAAAGAAGTTGATGGCTATGAAGCTGTTCAACTTGGTTTCGATGACGCGACAGAAAAAAGTGCTACTAAAGCTGACTTAGGTCATGCTAAAAAAGCAGGAACTTCTGTAAAACGCAAAATCGTAGAATTTAAAGGTTTTGATGCGGAGTACAAATTAGGTGATGCAATCACTGTAGAGCACTTCACAGAAGGTGAATTTGTTGATGTATCAGGTACGTCAAAAGGAAAAGGATTTCAAGGAGTTGTTAAACGTCATGGATTTGCTGGTGTAGGTCAAGCTACTCACGGTCAACACAATCGTTTAAGAGCGCCAGGATCTATTGGAGCAGCGTCTTATCCAGCTAGAGTATTCAAAGGAATGCGTATGGCAGGAAGAATGGGAACAGATTCAGTTAAAGTTGAAAATTTAAGAGTTTTAAAAGTAGTTCCTGAAAAGAATTTACTTGTTGTCAAAGGTTGTGTACCAGGACATAAAAACGCTTATGTAATTATTAGAAAATAATGAAAGTAGCAGTTTTAGATATAAACGGAAAAGAAACAGGTAGAAAGGCAGACCTTTCTGACGGAGTTTTTGCTATTGAACCTAATAATCACGCTGTATATTTGGATGTTAAGCAATACTTAGCAAATCAAAGACAAGGTACTCATAAAGCTAAAGAAAGAGCTGAGATTACCGGAAGTACGCGTAAGATTAAAAAACAAAAAGGTACAGGTACAGCCAGAGCTGGTAGTATCAAGTCTGGAGTTTTTAGAGGAGGAGGTCGTATGTTTGGACCAAGACCAAGAAATTACTCATTCAAACTTAATAAAAATTTAAAACGTTTAGCACGTAAATCTGCTTTAAGTATCAAAGCAAATGAAAAGTCAATTATCGTTTTAGAAGACTTTAATTTTGATGCTCCAAAGACTAAAAATTTCACTGCAGTTTTAAATGCATTAGACCTTCAAAACAAAAAATCATTGTTTGTGTTGGGTGCTTCAAATAATAATGTATATTTGTCGTCACGTAATTTGAAAGGCTCTGAAGTTATAACTAGCTCAGAATTAAGTACTTATAAAATATTAAATGCAAATCAAGTTGTCCTTTTAGAGAGTTCTTTAGAAGGAATTGAGTCGAATTTAAGTAAATAGAAACAAAATGAATATCTTAATTAAACCTATAATCACAGAAAAAGCAACTGCTAGTAGCGAGTTAAATAACTGCTATAGTTTCTTTGTGAACACTAAGGCGAACAAGGTAGAAATCAAAAAAGCAGTAGAAGCTGCTTATGGAGTTTCTGTTGAAAAAGTTCGTACTATAAATGTCCGTCCAGATAGAAGTACCAAGTTTACAAAAACTGGTATTCAGCATGGTAAAACAAATGCAATGAAAAAAGCAATTGTACAACTGGCGGAAGGTGAAATGATTGATTTATACACTAACATGTAATTAAAGACAAATGTCAGTAAGAAAATTAAAACCAATCACGCCAGGTCAGCGATTTAGAGTAGTAAATGGGTTTGACGCCATTACTACTGACAAGCCGGAAAAAAGCTTATTAGCTCCGATAAAAAGATCAGGTGGTAGAAACAGTCAAGGACGTATGACGACACGCTATAAAGGTGGTGGTCACAAACGTAGATATCGTATTATTGATTTTAAAAGAACTAAGACAGGTATACCTGCAGAAGTTGCTTCTATTCAATACGATCCAAACAGAACAGCATTTATCGCATTATTGAATTATCAAGATGGCGAGAAAACTTATATCATTGCTCAAAATGGTTTACAAGTTGGACAAACTGTTGTTTCTGGTGAAGGTGCAACTCCTGAAATAGGAAACGCAATGCCTTTAGCAAACATTCCATTAGGAACAATTATTTCTTGTGTAGAGTTACGTCCAGGACAAGGAGCTGTTATGGCTCGTAGTGCTGGTGCATTTGCTCAGTTAATGGCAAGAGATGGTAAATTCGCAACCATTAAATTGCCTTCAGGTGAAACTAGATTAATTTTAGTAGCATGTATGGCAACTATTGGAGCAGTTTCAAATTCTGATCATCAATTATTAGTTTCTGGTAAAGCAGGACGTAGTAGATGGTTAGGTAGAAGACCAAGAACAAGACCAGTTGTTATGAACCCTGTAGATCACCCAATGGGAGGTGGTGAAGGAAAATCATCGGGTGGACATCCACGTTCTAGAAACGGTATACCAGCTAAAGGATATAGAACACGTTCTAAAACTAAAGCGAGTAATAAATATATTGTAGAACGTAGAAAGAAATAATAAGACATGGCAAGATCATTAAAAAAAGGACCTTACGTTCACTATAAATTAGAGAAGAAAGTAGCTGCTAATGTAGAAGCAAACAAAAAAACGGTTATCAAAACTTGGTCAAGAGCAAGTATGATAACTCCAGATTTTGTTGGACAAACTATTGCAGTACATAACGGTCGTCAGTTTGTTCCAGTTTATGTTACAGAAAACATGGTTGGACATAAATTAGGAGAATTTTCACCAACAAGATCTTTTAGAGGTCATGCAGGTGCTAAAAATAAAGGTAAAAAGTAAGCTATGGGAAGTCGTAAAAAACAAATGGCAGACGCTATTAAGGAAGGTAAAAAGCAAATTGCTTTTGCAAAACTTAATAACTGTCCTACGTCACCAAGAAAAATGCGTTTAGTAGCCGATTTAGTAAGAGGTGAACGCGTAGAAAAAGCACTTAATATTTTAAAGTTTAGTCAAAAAGAAGCATCAAATCGTTTAGAAAAACTATTACTTTCTGCGATTGCTAACTGGCAGGCTAAAAATGAAGATGCAAGTATAGAAGAGGCAGAATTATTTGTTCAAGAGATTAGAGTAGATGGTGGATCTATGTTAAAAAGATTACGCCCAGCTCCTCAAGGACGTGCACACAGAATAAGAAAACGCTCAAACCACGTTACCATCGTTGTAGGAGCTAACAATAACACACAAAGCTAAGATAGATATGGGACAAAAGACAAATCCAATCGGAAATCGCTTAGGAATTATCAGAGGATGGGAATCTAACTGGTACGGAGGAAACGATTATGGTGACAAACTTGCCGAAGACGATAAGATTAGAAAATACGTTCACGCGCGTTTATCTAAAGCTAGTGTATCTCGTGTAATTATTGAGAGAACTTTAAAACTTGTAACCGTTACTATCACTACTGCTAGACCTGGTATTATTATCGGAAAAGGTGGTCAAGAGGTAGACAAGTTAAAAGAAGAGCTTAAGAAAATTACTGGGAAAGAAGTTCAGATCAATATTTTTGAAATTAAAAGACCTGAATTAGACGCATTTTTAGTAGCATCAAGTATCGCTCGTCAAATTGAAAATAGAATTTCATACAGACGTGCAATAAAAATGGCAATTGCTGCAACTATGCGAATGAATGCTGAAGGAATAAAAGTACAAATTAGTGGTCGTTTAAACGGAGCTGAAATGGCACGTTCAGAACACTACAAAGAAGGACGTATTCCTTTATCAACTTTTAGAGCCGATATTGATTATGCTTTAGTTGAAGCTCATACTACTTACGGTAGATTAGGAGTAAAAGTATGGATCATGAAAGGTGAAGTATATGGTAAAAGAGAACTTTCTCCTCTTGTTGGCTTAGCTAAGAAGCAAGGAAAAGGTGGACGAGGCGGAAGAGATAATAAAAATCAATCTCGTCGTAGAAAGTAATTTTTTAAAGCACAGAAAAAATGTTACAGCCTAAAAGAACAAAATTTAGAAAAATGCAAAAGGGTCGTATGAAAGGGAACTCTGGTAGAGGTCACCAACTTTCAAACGGAACTTTTGGAATAAAATCATTAGATTCTAACTTTTTAACATCACGTCAAATAGAAGCAGCTCGTATTGCAGCTACACGTTACATGAAAAGAGAAGGTCAACTTTGGATTAAAATATTTCCAGATAAGCCAATCACTAAAAAACCTCTTGAAGTACGTATGGGTAAAGGAAAAGGAGCAGTAGAATATTGGGCAGCAGTAGTTAAACCAGGAAGAATCCTTTTTGAAGTTGGAGGAGTGCCTTTAGATATCGCTAAAGAAGCATTAAGACTTGCAGCTCAAAAATTACCAGTAAAAACTAAGTTTGTAATCGCTAGAGATTACGAAGCATAATTTATTTGATATTATGAAACAATCAGAAATTAAAGAATTATCTGTAGCTGAGTTACAAGAGAAACTTAGTGATACAAAGAAGAGCTATTTAGATTTAAAAATGGCTCATGCAGTTTCTCCTTTAGAGAATCCAATTCAATTACGTCAGGTTAGACGTACAGTTGCAAGAATTGCAACAGAATTAACTAAAAGAGATTTAAAATAATTCTGCTTACAAGATGGAAAAAAGAAACTTAAGAAAAGAGCGTATAGGAATTGTTACTAGTAACAAGATGCAGAAATCAATTGTGGTATCTGAAGTTAAAAAAGTAAAACACCCTATGTACGGAAAGTTCGTGTTAAAAACTAAAAAATACGTTGCACACGACGAAACAAACGATTGTAATATTGGAGATACTGTAAAGATCATGGAAACAAGACCTTTAAGTAAATCTAAATGTTGGAGATTAGTTGAAATAATTGAAAGAGCGAAGTAATTATGGTACAACAAGAATCAAGACTAAAAGTAGCAGATAACACTGGAGCAAAAGAAGTATTAACAATACGTGTTCTAGGGGGTACTAAAAGAAGATACGCTTCTGTAGGTGATAAAATAGTTGTCACTGTAAAAGATGCAACTCCTAATGGAAACATTAAAAAAGGAGCTGTGTCAACAGCAGTTGTTGTACGTACAAAAAAAGAAGTTAGACGTCCAGACGGATCTTACATAAGATTTGACGATAACGCTTGTGTCCTTTTAAACCCAACGGGTGAAATGAGAGGTACACGTGTATTTGGACCTGTAGCTAGAGAACTTCGTGATAAACAATTCATGAAAATTGTATCATTAGCACCAGAAGTGCTTTAATTGATAAAAAAATGACAAAGCTTAAAATAAAAACAGGAGATACCGTAAAAGTTATAGCTGGTGATCATAAAGGGTCAGAAGGTAAAGTGCAACAAGTATTTATCGACAAAAATAAAGCTATAGTGGAAGGTGTGAACATGGTTAAGAAACATACTAAACCAAGTGCACAAAGCCCTCAAGGAGGTATTGTAGAAAAAGAGGCGCCTATCAACATCTCAAACTTATCATTGTTGACTTCTAAAGGAGAAACAACAAGAGTAGGTTATAGAGTAGAAGGTGATAAAAAAGTCAGATTTTCTAAAAAATCTAATGAAGTAATATAGTTATGGGATATTCACCGAGACTAAAAGAAGAGTATAAAAGCAAAGTAATTGCTGCTCTTACAGAAGAGTTTGGCTACAAAAATGTAATGCAAGTACCAAAATTAGAAAAGATAGTATTATCTAGAGGTGTTGGTGCTGCTGTAGCTGATAAAAAATTAGTTGACTATGCAGTAGACGAGTTAACTAATATTACAGGACAAAAAGCTGTTGCTACCATATCTAAAAAAGATGTAGCTTCTTTCAAATTACGTAAAGGAATGCCAATTGGTGCTAAAGTTACGTTAAGAGGAGAAAGAATGTACGAATTTTTAGATCGTTTAATTACTTCTGCACTTCCACGTGTAAGAGATTTTAACGGGATTAGAGCTACTGGTTTTGACGGAAGAGGTAACTACAATTTAGGAGTTACTGAGCAAATCATATTCCCAGAAATTAATATTGACAAGGTTAATAAAATTGATGGTATGGATATTACATTTGTAACTTCTGCAGCAACAGATAAAGAGGCTAAATCATTATTAACAGAATTAGGGTTACCTTTTCAAAAAAACTAAGTTATGGCTAAAGAATCAATGAAAGCCCGCGAGGTAAAAAGAGCTAAAACAGTAGCTAAATATGCTGCAAAACGTAAAGCTTTAAAAGAAGCTGGAGATTATGAAGCATTGCAAAAGTTACCAAAAAACGCTTCACCAGTACGTCAGCACAACAGATGTAAATTAACTGGTAGACCAAAAGGTTACATGCGTACATTTGGAATTTCTCGTGTAATGTTCAGAGAAATGGCTAACCAAGGTTTAATACCTGGTGTTAAAAAAGCAAGTTGGTAAAATTATAATTGGTCTAAGGTTCGGAATAGTCCGAAAACCAAGTCCGCAAATCAATACATATGTATACAGATCCAATAGCAGATTATTTAACTAGAATTAGAAACGCAGTGCGTGCTAATCACAGAGTAGTTGAAATACCTGCTTCAAATTTAAAAAAGGATATAACTAAAATTTTATTCGATCAAGGATATATTTTAAGTTATAAGTTTGATGACTCTTCAGTACAAGGAACTATTAAAATAGCTCTTAAGTATAATAAAGAGACAAAAGAACCAGTAATTAAAAAATTACAAAGAATAAGTAAACCAGGTTTACGTAAATATTCTAGTTCTAAAGAATTACCACGTATTCTAAACGGTCTTGGTATTGCTATCGTTTCTACTTCTCATGGAGTAATGACTGGTAAGCAAGCACAAAGAGACAATGTAGGTGGTGAAGTTTTATGTTACGTTTACTAATCTAAAATCCAGAAGAAAATGTCAAGAATAGGAAATAATCCAGTTGCCATTCCAGAAGGAGTAACTGTAACAGTAGACAATAATACAATAACAGTAAAAGGAAAATTAGGAGAATTAACTCAGGATTTTGATACTGTTGAAGTAAAAGTTGAAGAAGGAAATGTATTAGTAACGCGTTCAGCAGATACTAAAGATCAAAAAGCTAAACACGGTTTATACCGCTCATTAGTATATAATATGATTGAAGGTGTATCTAAAGGATGGACTAAAGAACTAGAATTAGTAGGAGTTGGATACAGAGCATCTAACCAAGGGAACGTCCTTGATTTAGCTTTAGGTTTCTCTCATAATATAGTTATTAGTTTAGCTCCAGAAGTTAAAGTTGAAACAGTTTCTGATAAAGGAAAAAATCCAATAATAAAATTAACCTCTCACGATAAACAATTAGTAGGACAAGTTGCTGCTAAAATTAGAGGTTTCAGAAAACCTGAGCCATACAAAGGAAAAGGTATTAAGTTTGTTGGAGAAATATTAAGAAGAAAAGCAGGTAAATCAGCATAATAATTTAGTTATGGCGTTAACAAAAAACGAAAGACGAATAAGAATTAAAAGCAGAATCCGTAAGGTTGTTTCTGGTACAGAAGCTAGACCAAGATTAACTGTTTTTAGAAGTAATAAAGAAATTTATGCTCAAATAGTAGATGACGTATCTGGTAAAACATTAGCTGCTGCATCTTCTAGAGATAAAGATATTTCAGCAAAAGGAAGTAAAGTAGAAGTAGCTGCATTAGTAGGTAAGTCTATCGCAGAAAAAGCTTTAAAAGCTGGTGTTGAAACTATCGCTTTTGATAGAGGTGGTTATTTATATCATGGTAGAGTAAAATCATTAGCTGAAGGAGCTAGAGAAGGAGGACTTAAATTCTAAGAAATTATGTATCAAAAATACAAAAGCGCAGAGTTAGTAAAACCAAGTGGATTAGATCTTAAAGATCGTTTAGTTGGTGTACAAAGAGTTACAAAAGTAACAAAAGGAGGTAGAGCATTTGGTTTCTCAGCAATCGTAGTGGTTGGAGATGAAGCAGGTGTTGTAGGTCATGGTTTAGGAAAATCTAAAGACGTTGCTAGTGCAATAGCAAAAGCAATTGAAGATGCTAAGAAAAACTTAGTACGTATTCCAATCATGAAAGGAACTTTACCACACGAACAAAAAGGAAAATTTGGTGGAGCAAGAGTAAATATCATTCCTGCAGCTCCTGGTACAGGAGTTATTGCTGGTGGAGCTGTAAGAACAGTTTTAGAGGCAGTAGGTGTACATGATGTATTATCAAAATCTCAAGGATCATCAAACCCTCATAACGTGGTAAAAGCAACTTTTGATGCTTTATTACAATTAAGAGACCCTAAAACGATTGCTCGTCAAAGAGGAATCTCTTTAGAAAAAGTTTTTAACGGATAATCATTACAGAAATGTCTAAGATAAAAGTAACAAAAGTTAAAAGTGCAATCAACAGAACACAAAGACAAAAAAGAACTTTATTAGCTCTTGGTCTTAAAAAGATTGGACAAACTATAGAACACGAGGCTACTCCTAATATCTTAGGAATGATAGCAAAAGTAAATCACTTAGTTTCTGTTGAAGAAACTAAATAACAATACTGAAAATGGATTTAAGTAATTTAAAACCTGCAGAAGGTTCAGTTAAAAGTCAAGGTAAACGAATAGGTAGAGGACAAGGCTCTGGAAAAGGTGGTACTGCTACACGTGGTCACAAAGGAGCTAAATCTAGATCTGGTTATTCTAAAAAAGTAGGTTTTGAAGGAGGTCAAATGCCACTTCAACGTAGAGTACCTAAATTTGGCTTTACTAATATTAATCGTAAAGAATATCAAGGAGTAAATCTTGATGTAATCCAACAATTAGTTGACGATAAAAAAATAAAAGGCACATTAGATTTTGATACGCTAGTAAATTTAGGATTAGTTGGTAAAAACGAACTAGTTAAAATTTTAGGGAGAGGTGAATTAAAATCAAAATTAAGTGTAACAGCTCATAAATTTACTGCTACTGCAAAAGCTGCTATTGAAGCTGCAGGAGGAGAAGCTGTAACTTTATAAGACAATTAGACGCATGAAATTTATAGAGACATTAAAAAATGTTTGGAAAATTGAAGAACTAAGAAACAGAATCATAGTTACACTAGGTTTGTTATTAGTTTATCGTTTTGGAGCACAAGTAGTATTACCTGGTATTGATGCAGCACAATTAGAAAACTTACAATCTGGTACATCAGAAGGAATTTTCGGAATATTAAATGCATTTACTGGAGGCGCATTTGCTAACGCATCTGTGTTTGCACTTGGAATTATGCCTTACATTTCTGCTTCTATTGTAGTTCAGTTAATGGGTATAGCTATTCCTTATTTACAAAAACTACAAAAAGAAGGTGCTAGTGGTCAGAAAAAAATCACTCAAATCACACGTTGGTTAACAATAGCAATATGTTTGGTACAAGCTCCAGGATATTTAGCTAGTTTAGGTCCAATGTTTGGTATTCCAGATTCAGCATTTTTATTAGGTCAAGGTGGAATGTTTTATTTCTCATCTATTATAATATTAGTTACTGGATGTATCTTTGCAATGTGGCTGGGAGAAAAGATTACAGATAAAGGAATTGGTAATGGTATCTCATTATTAATTATGGTAGGTATTATTGCTACTTTACCTAAGTCTTTCTTACAGAATGCAGCATCAAGATTAGAAACAGGAAACAACGTAATGATGATTTTATTTGAAATCGTTATCTGGTTTGTAATTATACTGTTATCAGTATTGCTTGTAATGGCAGTACGTAAAATAGCAGTACAATACGCTAGACGTTCTGCAACTGGTGGATATGAAAAAAACGTATTTGGATCTAGACAATATATTCCATTAAAGCTTAATGCTTCAGGAGTAATGCCAATTATATTTGCTCAAGCAATTATGTTCGTACCTGGTTTAATAGGTGGATCTTCTTTATTAAAAGATACCTCTGCAGGATTATGGATGCAATCTAACTTTTCAGATATCTTCGGGTTTTGGTATAATTTAGTATTTGCATTATTAATTATCATATTCACATATTTTTATACTGCAATTACAGTACCTACTAATAAAATGGCTGATGATTTAAAACGAAGCGGAGGATTTATTCCTGGTATTCGTCCTGGATCTGAAACTTCAGAATATTTAGACAAAATTATGTCTCAAATAACCTTACCTGGTTCTATATTTCTTGCATTAATAGCTGTGTTCCCAGCGTTTATTGTTAAGTTATTAAATGTACAATCTGGTTGGGCTTTATTTTTTGGAGGAACCTCTTTATTAATCATGGTTGGAGTTGCAATTGATACTATGCAACAAGTAAACTCTTACTTGTTAAATAGACACTATGATGGCTTAATGAAAACCGGTAAAAACAGAAAAGCAGTAGCTTAATATTTTTAACGATGGCAAAACAAGCAGCAATAGAACAAGACGGAACAATAATTGAAGCATTATCAAATGCTATGTTTCGTGTAGAATTAGAAAATGGTCATATCGTGACTGCACATATCTCTGGTAAAATGCGTATGCATTACATAAAATTATTACCAGGAGATAAAGTAAAATTAGAAATGAGTCCTTATGATTTAACTAAGGCTCGTATAACTTATAGATACTAATACGATGAAAGTAAGAGCATCAGTAAAAAAAAGAAGCGCAGATTGTAAAATCGTGCGTAGAAAAGGTAGACTTTACGTCATTAACAAAAAGAATCCTAGATTCAAACAAAGACAAGGGTAATTATGGCAAGAATCGCAGGTGTAGACATACCAAAGCAAAAAAGAGGAGTAATCTCTTTAACTTATATCTACGGAGTAGGTAGAAGTAGAGCAAAAGAAATTTTAGCAGCAGCTAAGGTTGACGAAAGCATCAAAGTACAAGATTGGACAGATGATCAAATTGGAGCAATCCGTGACGCTGTTGGAACTTATACTATTGAAGGTGAATTACGTTCTGAAACTCAATTAAACATTAAGCGATTAATGGATATTGGATGTTACAGAGGTATTCGTCACAGAGTTGGTTTACCTTTAAGAGGTCAACGTACTAAAAATAACTCTAGAACTAGAAAAGGTAGAAGAAAAACCGTTGCTAACAAGAAAAAAGCAACTAAATAATAATTTGGTCTTTAGTATTTAGACGTTGGAAGGAATCTGTTTGAAATTATAAAAGGTTTAGGATTCTAACGACTATCAACTAAAACAAAGAACAATAATAATATGGCAAAGACAAGTACAAAAAAACGTAAAGTTATTATTGATGCTGTAGGAGAAGCGCATATCACTGCATCTTTTAACAACATCATTATTTCTCTTACCAATAAAAAAGGAGATGTTATTTCATGGTCATCTGCTGGAAAAATGGGATTTAGAGGATCTAAAAAAAACACACCTTATGCAGCACAGTTAGCAGCAGAAGATGCAGCTGAAGTAGCTAAAGAAGCTGGATTAAAAAAGGTAAAAGTGTATGTTAAAGGTCCAGGAAATGGTAGAGAATCTGCTATCCGTTCTATCCATAATGCAGGTATCGAAGTAACAGAAATTATAGATGTTACTCCATTACCACACAATGGATGTCGTCCTCCAAAAAGAAGAAGAGTTTAATCACGTTTTATTAAACGTGCTTTGAATAAAGCAACGCATAAAAATTAATATCATCTGCTATACAGATGATGTTAATTTTTTGTGTAAATTTGCAAACTGAAATTTAAAACAAGTATCAACAAGAGATTAACGATTATCGAAGGATAAGATTAAGACCTTAATTCATAATCACTCTTAAATCAATTTAAAATGGCAAGATATACTGGTCCTAAAACTAAAATAGCTCGTAAATTTGGCGAAGCTATATTCGGAGATGACAAATCTTTCGAAAAAAGAAATTACCCTCCAGGTCAACACGGAAACGCTAGACGTAGAGGAAAAAAATCTGAATACGCAATCCAATTAATGGAAAAGCAAAAAGCAAAATATACTTACGGTGTATTAGAGCGTCAATTCAGAAACATGTTCAAAAGAGCTACTGCAGCTCCAGGAATTACAGGTGAAGTTTTATTACAATTATGTGAGTCTAGATTGGACAACGTAGTGTATAGAATGGGAATTTCTCCTTCAAGAAGCGGAGCTAGACAATTAGTATCTCACAGACATATTACTGTTAACGGAGAATTAGTAAATATTCCATCATACCAACTTAAAGCTGGAGATGTTGTTGCAGTAAGAGAAAAGTCTAAGTCACTTGAAGCTATTGATAGATCTTTATCAAACTCAAGTAACGTATACGAATGGATTACATGGAATAGCGAGAAAAAAGAAGGAACGTATGTTTCTGTACCAGCTAGAATCCAAATTCCAGAAAACATTAATGAGCAATTCATCGTCGAATTATACTCTAAATAATAAATTAATAACATTGGTATTTAGCCAAAGGGTTTATTTGTACTTCTTCAAACTTATAAACCGCGCAACTAAATAACAATTAAAACGAAGAAAAACTATGGCAGTATTTAATTTTCAAAAGCCGGATAAAGTAATCATGATTGATTCTACTGATTTCGAAGGTAAATTCGAATTCAGACCTCTAGAACCAGGATATGGATTAACAGTAGGAAATGCTTTAAGAAGAGTTTTATTATCTTCTTTAGAAGGATTTGCTATTACATCGGTAAGAATAGAAGGAGTAGATCACGAATTTTCAACCATTGCAGGTGTTGTAGAAGATGTTACAGAAATTATCTTAAACTTAAAACAAGTACGTTTTAAGCGTCAAATTGATGATGTAGATAACGAGTCTGTTTCTATCTCAATTTCAGGTCAAGATAAAATTGTAGCAGGAGATTTTCAGAAGTTTATCTCAGGATTTCAAGTATTAAATACAGATCAAGTGATTTGTAACCTTGATTCTAAAGTAAACATCAACATGGAAATTACTATTGAAAAAGGTAGAGGATATGTTCCAGCAGAAGAAAACAAAAAAGCTTCAGCACCAATAGGAACTATTTTTACAGATTCAATTTACACACCAATAAAAAATGTTAAGTATAGCATAGAGAATTACCGTGTAGAGCAAAAAACAGATTACGAAAAATTAGTTTTCGAAATCCAAACCGATGGTTCTATCAATCCTCAAGATGCATTAACAGAAGCTGCAAAAACATTAATTCACCACTTCATGTTATTCTCTGATGAGCGTATCACTTTAGAAGCTGATGAAATTGCACAAACTGAAACTTATGATGAAGAGTCACTTCACATGCGTCAGTTGCTTAAAACTAAATTAGTGGATATGGACTTATCTGTTCGTGCTCTAAATTGTTTAAAAGCTGCAGAAGTAGATACTTTAGGAGACTTAGTATCTTTTAATAAAAACGATTTAATGAAGTTCCGTAATTTTGGTAAAAAATCTTTAACAGAGCTTGAAGAGCTAGTAAACGTTAAAGGTCTTAACTTTGGGATGGATTTATCAAAATACAAATTAGATAAAGATTAATTAATCATATTTTGCTCCCACGCTGGTAGTGTGGTTAGGTAGCAAGATGATAAAACAAATGTCATGAGACACGGAAAAAAAGTAAACCACTTAGGTAGACAAACAGCTCATAGAAAAGCAATGTTAGCAAACATGGCTTGTTCTTTAATCGAGCACAAACGTATTAACACTACAGTTGCAAAAGCAAAAGCTTTAAAGCAATTTGTAGAACCAATGATCACTAAATCTAAAAGTGACACCACTCACAATCGTCGTTTAGTATTTTCTAAGCTACGTCAAAAAGAAGCGGTTACAGAATTATTTAGAGATGTAGCAGCAAAAGTAGGTGATCGTCCAGGTGGATACACAAGAATTATTAAGTTAGGAAACCGTTTAGGAGATAACGCTGATATGGCAATGATCGAATTAGTAGATTATAACGACATCTACAATGCAGATAAAAAGCCTAAGAAAACGACGCGTAGAAGTCGTAGAGGAGGAAGCACTAAAGCAGTGACACCACCTGTAGCAACTAACGAAGAAGAATAAATGTTAATAAGCATTTAATATATAAAGGATAATCTATTTTAGATTATCCTTTTTTTTATGCAATTTTGTGAAACTTTTTAAAGAACTATGAAATACCAAAAACTAAAAAAAGCATTAATCTTATTGGAAGATGGCACTATTTTTCATGGAAAAGCAGTGGGTAAAGAAGGATCAGCATTTGGAGAAGTTTGTTTCAATACAGGAATGACTGGTTATCAAGAAATCTTTACAGACCCATCTTATTACGGACAACTTATGGTAACCACCAATGCTCACATCGGTAACTACGGAGTCAATGATAATGAGGTTGAATCAGATTCAATAAAAATTGCAGGTTTAATTTGTAAAAATTTTAGTTACGATTATTCAAGAGTAGATTCTAATGGATCTTTAGAAGATTTCTTAAATAAAAATAATCTTTTGGCTATATCTAATGTCGATACAAGAGCATTAGTAAGTTACATTCGTGATAATGGAGTGATGAATGCAGTAATATCTACAGAGGTTGATAACATTAATGGTTTAAAAAAACAATTAGCAGATATTCCATCAATGAATGGTTTGGAATTAGCATCAAAAGTTTCTACAAAAGATCCCTATTTCGTTGGAGATGAAAAAGCACCAATCAAAATAGCAGCTTTAGATATAGGTATTAAAAAGAACATTTTACGTAATCTAGTTAAAAGAGACGCTTACGTTAAAGTATTTCCATATAACGCTACTTTTGAAGAATTAAGCGCTTGGAATCCAGATGGTTATTTCTTGTCTAATGGACCTGGAGATCCAGAACCTCTAGTGGAGGCTCAAGCATTAGCAAAGGAAGTGATTAAAAGAGATTTACCTTTATTTGGAATATGTTTAGGGCATCAAGTCATTGCATTAGCTAATGGTATTTCTACTTATAAAATGCATAATGGACATAGAGGAATTAATCATCCAGTTAAAAACTTATTAACTGGTAAAGGAGAAATCACCTCACAAAATCACGGATTTGCAGTAAACAGAGAAGAAGCAGAAGCGCATCCAGATATAGAAATTACCCACGTACATTTAAATGATAACACAGTTGCAGGTTTAAAAATGAAATCTAAAAACGTGTTTTCTGTACAGTATCATCCGGAAGCTAGTCCAGGACCTCATGATTCTTCGTATTTATTTGATCAATTTATTGATAATATTAAATCCAATTAATATAAAAAAGACAACAAAACTTAAATTTTGTTGTCTTTTTTCTTTTACTAAAACGATATAGATAGAAATTTATGTATTTCTTCTGTAAAACCTATCTATAGCTAAAAATTTAACCTTAAATTTGAAATTAATAAACTAAAAATCACACATATATGAGTATTATAATTAATGTTCACGCAAGACAAATTTTTGATTCAAGAGGAAACCCAACTGTAGAAGTAGATGTAGAAACAGAAAATGGTTATGTTGGTAGAGCTGCAGTGCCTTCTGGTGCTTCAACTGGAGAGCATGAAGCAGTAGAGCTACGTGATGGTGGAGATACATACATGGGAAAAGGAGTGATGAAAGCGGTAGAGAATGTTAATTCTATATTAGCAGAAGAGTTGTTAGGTGTTAATGTTTTTGAACAAAATTATATTGATACCTTAATGTGTAACATTGACGGAACACCAAATAAATCTAAACTTGGAGCCAATGCTATATTAGGTGTGTCTTTAGCAGTAGCTAAAGCTGCAGCTGCAGAATTAGGAATGCCATTATATAGATATGTTGGAGGTGTTTCAGCTAATACGTTACCTGTTCCAATGATGAATATCATTAACGGAGGATCACATAGTGATGCGCCAATAGCGTTTCAAGAGTTTATGGTAATGCCAGTAAAAGCAAATAACTTTACGCATGCATTACAAATGGGTACCGAAATTTTCCACAATCTTAAAAAAGTTTTGCACGATAGAAGTTTAAGTACTGCTGTAGGTGATGAGGGTGGTTTTGCACCAAACTTAGAAGGTGGTACAGAAGATGCATTGGATACTATAAAAAAAGCTGTGGATAACGCAGGTTATACTTTAGGTGATGATGTTATGATTGCTTTAGATTGTGCTGCAGCAGAATTTTATGTAAACGGAAAATACGACTATACTAAATTTGAAGGCGATTCTGGAAAGGTTAGATCAAGCAAAGAGCAAGCAGATTATTTAGCAGAATTATCAAGAACATATCCTATTATTTCAATCGAAGATGGTATGGATGAAAACGATTGGGAAGGTTGGAAATATTTAACCGAGCAAATTGGTGATAAAGTACAATTAGTTGGTGATGATTTATTTGTAACTAATGTAGAAAGATTATCAAAAGGTATTGCATCTGATACTGCCAATTCAATTTTAATTAAAGTTAACCAAATTGGAACGTTAACCGAAACCATTGCAGCAGTAAATATGGCTCATAACGCAGGATATACTTCTGTAATGTCACATAGATCTGGAGAGACAGAAGATAATACGATAGCAGATTTAGCGGTTGCATTAAATTGCGGACAGATAAAAACTGGATCTGCATCACGTAGTGATCGTATGGCTAAATACAACCAATTATTACGCATTGAGGAAGAGTTAGGAGAAGTAGCTTACTACCCAAAAGAAAAGGCGTTTAAAGTGAAAAAATAACTCTTTTTTTAAATTATAATTTTAAAGTCTTTCAGGATTCACTGAAAGACTTTTTTCGTTATTCAGGTTTATAAATTTAAGCTATATCAAAATTGTTAAAACCATTATAAATAGGCTTTCTAAATCGTTATAGTTTTCGTAAATTTACAATCCAAAATAATATAAAATAAATCAATATATATGTCAAACAAAGCGACGCTTGAAATTAATGGACAAAAGCACGAGTTTCCTTTAATTGTAGGTACTGAAAATGAAATTGGAATAGATATAAAATCTCTTAGAGCAGTTACTGGAGGAGTAACTACTATTGATCCAGGATATAAAAACACGGGTTCTTGTGAGAGTGCTATTACTTTTTTAGATGGAGAAAAAGGAATTTTAAGATACAGAGGATATTCTATTGAAGAGCTAGCTGAAAAAGCAGATTTCCTAGAAGTTGCTTTTTTATTGATTTTTGGAGAATTACCAACTAAAGACCAATTACAAAAGTTTGAAGATGATATAAAAGCACAATCTGTGGTTGACGATGATATTAAGAAAATTTTGGACGCTTTTCCAAAGTCAGCTCATCCAATGGGTGTGTTGTCATCACTAACTAGTGCGTTAACAGCTTTTAACCCATCTTCTGTAGACGTCGATTCTGAAGAAGAAATGTATAAAAGCGTTTGTAAAATAATGGGTAAATTCCCAGTATTGGTTGCATGGACTATGCGCAAGAAAAGCGGTTTACCTTTAGATTATGGAGACGACAATTTAGGTTATGTAGAAAACATCCTTAAAATGATGTTTAAAAAGCCTAATCAAGAGTATACACAAAATCCAATTTTGGTTAATGCTTTAGATAAATTATTAATTTTACATGCAGACCATGAGCAAAATTGTTCAACATCTACTGTAAGAATTGTAGGTTCTGCACACACAGGATTATTTGCTTCTATTTCTTCTGGTATCTCAGCACTTTGGGGACCATTACATGGTGGTGCTAACCAAGCTGTTTTAGAAATGTTAGAAGCCATTAAAGAAGATGGCGGAGACACTAAAAAATATATGGCCAAAGCTAAAGATAAATCGGACTCTTTTCGTTTAATGGGCTTTGGACACAGAGTTTATAAAAACTTCGACCCAAGAGCTAAGATTATTAAAAAAGCTGCAGACGAAGTATTAGGTGATTTAGGAATTGAAGACCCAGTTTTGGATATTGCTAAAGGATTAGCAGAAGAAGCTTTAAGCGATCCGTATTTTGTTGACCGTAAATTATATCCAAATGTAGATTTCTATTCAGGAATTATTTATAGAGCAATGGGTATTCCTGTAGAAATGTTTACAGTAATGTTTGCTTTAGGTCGTTTACCTGGTTGGATTGCACAATGGAAAGAAATGCGTAACCGTAAAGAGCCTATTGGACGTCCAAGACAAATTTATATTGGAGAAAATTTAAGACCGTTCAAATCTGTTAACGAAAGATAAATTTTAAGACAAGTTATTATATAAAGCTTCATAAGTCATTATGAAGCTTTTTTATATCTTTACTTTATGCTACAATTAAACGTAAAAAACGAAACGTCAAGGCTTAGAGCTGTAGTTTTAGGGACTGCAGTTAGCAATGGTCCAACACCTAAATTAGAAGAGGCATACGACCCAAAATCGGCATTACATATTAAAGCAGGTACTTATCCTGTTGAAGCTGATATGGTTAAAGAAATAGAAGCAGTAGCTGCTGTTTTTAAAAAGTATGATGTCACAGTGTACAGACCAGAATTGATTAAAGATTGTAATCAGATTTTTGCACGTGATATTGCTTTTGTTATTGACGATGTATTAGTAAAAGCCAATATTTTACCCGATCGTGAAAACGAGCTAGAAGCCATACAATATGTCATAGATAAAATTAATCCAGAGAAAGTAATTCGTCCTCCAGAAGAAGTACATATAGAAGGCGGAGACGTGATGCTTTGGAACGATTATATTTTTATAGGTACATATAGAGGAGACGACTATGCAGATTATATTGTAGCTAGAACCAATCAAGAAGGTGTCGATTTTATTAAAAAAACCTTTCCGCATAAAAAAGTAAAGAGTTTTGATCTTAATAAGTCACAAACCAATCCTTATGATAATGCGTTGCATTTAGACTGTTGTTTTCAACCTATTGGAACCAATAAAGCTATATTACACAAAGAAGGTTTTAGAGACCAATCTGAGTATGAGTGGTTACTAAATTATTTTGGTGAAGACAATTGTTTTATTATCACAAAAGAAGAAATGTTTAATATGAATAGTAACATATTTAGTATTTCTGAAAATGTGATTATTTCCGAAAAAAACTTTACACGATTAAATTCGTGGTTGCGTAACAATGGATTTACAGTCGAAGAAGTCCCTTATGCCGAAATCGCTAAACAAGAAGGATTGCTGCGTTGTAGCACAATGCCTTTAATTAGGGATTAATTAAATTCCTTTGAAAAAAGGAATCTTATATATCGAAAAAAACACCTATTTTAGAAATTAAATAGGTGTTTTTTTTATGATTTCGTTGAACGTGTTTGTATATGGTTTAAACACTAAAGTTAGCAAATAAAAACCGAATAGAAAATCCGAGAGGATTTTCGTAAGTAGACTAGAACTAGCAATAAATTATTTACGGTGTTGTATGCTTTACTTAATATCAACAGTCAATTTGGTTAATTCGCCTTTTTCAATTATTCCATTTAAATTTTCGTCAATTAAAATTGCTAGATAAAAAGTAGATAATTCAGTTTCTCTCATTGAAACATCTTTATTATTTAGATACAATCGATTAATTTCAAATTCTAATTTTCGGTATTCTTTTTCAGTTTTTAATAAGTTCAGTCTTTTACTATCAGAGTTTTCATAATTCAAGTAATGATGTCCGCTATTATTAAAAATCAAACTTTCATATTTTCCACTAGTGTCAGGTGCCATTCCAGAACCAAGTTCAAAACAAGGTAAATCTTGAGTTTTCATTCCGACTTTAATTTTCTCCAAGTCGTTTGGGTCAATAAAAGCTCCAATCTGTGTAGCATAATATTTTTCAGTTACTGAATTATACTTTTTGTTATAAAATCTTAATGAGAATTGATCTTTATTTATCGCAATCGAACTAGTTCCTTTTGGGATGATTTTTTCATTCCCGTTTTGATAAAGAGTTATTTCAGCAGTTTTGGATTCATTCGTTGCGTTTTTCAGACTTTTACAAGATTGAGTCAAGACTAAAATTCCAATAATTAAAATATGAAGTTTATTTGTGTTATTCATTTTCTGGTATTGCTTACAACTTATATGATATAAAAATGTTTTAATACTTCGACAAGCTCAGAACAAGTGTTTTTTATCAGTCGTTCAACGAAGTTAGTTGAAAAAAATAACAAAATCAAACTTGCTAAATATCTAAAACTTAACCCTAAAACTAACATTTGGTGTTAGTCCCAACGATACGTTTTCTACTTTATTAACTTGACCGTTGTTATTGATGTAGTAGGTGTTTAAACTATTTTTTTGATCTAAAATATTCCAAATAGAGACTCCAGCTACTGCTTTGTAGTTTCCTAATTTAAATTGGTACGTTGCAGACACGTCTGTTCTTAAATAATCTGCTAATCGGCTACTGTTAGGTGCTTGATAATTTATGGTATTACCAGTTATTGGGTTGTTAGTATTAGGTTTTGTAAATGGTCTTCCAGAGTGCCAATTAATACCTAAAGCCAGTTTTAACTGCCTCCATTGGTAAGTACTACCATAATTAATTTGATGTTGCACATCAAAATTATTAGGAAATGGATTTCCGTTATTTAAAGCATTAAACGTGTAGTTATTACTACTATAACTGTAACTTAACCAAGAGCTAAAGGCATCAAGTTGTTTGTTAATAAGCACATCAATCCCTTTAATGTTATAACTACCAATAGCATTTAAAAACTGATACTGGTTTTGGAAACCTTGACTTCTACTAATTATACCATCTACTTGTTTAACATAGGCTTCTGCGCTAATCAGTAATTTATTTTTATTGTAACTTAATCCTAAACTGGCTTGTTTACTTTTAATAATTGGGATGGTATTTTTATTGGCTAAAACCCATCTTCGGGTTTCTACACCTAAAAAATCGTTTTGTAAATCTATAAGTTGTGAGGTACTTTGACTTTTATATTCAGCAGAAAATTCTGCTCTAAAATGCTCTAGAAAACGCTGACTTACATATACTCTAGGTTCTGTTGTAGAAATATTAAATTTTCTGAAATAATTATGTCGTAACCCTATTTTAATTAACGTGTTTTTATTTTTAGAGTTAAACACTGTTTCCGCGTAAGCGCTATAAGTACGAAGCACGCGTTTGATATCTCGTTTAAAAAAAGGCGAGTTAACCTCTTCTAAATTACTAATACCGACTTCGTCAAACTGAACACCTCCAAATAAAGATAATGCTGTGTTTAAATTATAGTCTGCGTCAATTTTTAATCCATTATTAATGACCTTATTTTCTTGTATCAAACGTTGGTTGTTAGCAATATCAAATTCTGAAGATTTTAAGTCGTAGTTAGAATAATACGCTTGTGCTGATGTCCTGAATTTAGAATTCCATAGTCGTTGATAGTGTAAACCAGAAGCACGATTTTGTTGTTTTAATTGATTGGTTTTATTCTGCGTATCTGTAGATTGGTTATTGTTTTTGTTATAATCTAACTGGTTAAACACATTAAATAATGTAAAACGTAATTTATCTTTTTGACCAATATCGTGCAATAATTTTAATGAAATATCACTAAATCGAAACGTTTGATTATTAGACGTAGACACTTGATTGTCTGTCACATCTGAATCTTGAAACACACGATTGAAATATTGATTGTAAGTTGGTGTATTTAATACATCAGTTATAGATCGTCGTGTTGCTAACTGTAATTGTGTGTGTTTTGCCAACGGAATAACTGCAAAGCCATCTGCTGTAATCATGTTTAAACCAAGTCCAGCACTAAATGCGTCGTTAGTATCATCAGACAATTGCATGTCGACAACACTTGACACACCATCTCCATATTTGGCGCTTGTTCCGTTTTTTATGATGTCTACATTTTTAGTTAAATACGGATTAAATGCAGAAATCAACCCAAAAAAATGACCAGATTGATACATTTTTATACCATCATACAAGATTAGGTTTTGGTCATGTGTACCACCTCTAACATTTATATTAGACACGGTTTCGTCAACACTCAAAACTCCAGGAAGTGCTTGAATGGTTTGTAACACGTCAGGTTCTATTAATCCTGGTAAAATCCCGAATAGCTTAGGTTTTATAGTGATGTTACCAGACTTATTTTTGCTAATTCCAGTTGTTAAATAGTTGGAAACAATAACTTCATCTAGGTTTTGAATAGAAAAACTATTAGCAATACTAGAAATTGTTATAAAGTGTGAGTCTAATATGTTGAATTTTAAAGTGGTCTGCGTTTCAAATTTTGTCAAGATAGTATCTAAATCGTCTTTAGTATCAAGCTCAACCATAACTCCTTTTATAGTTTGGTCTGCATAAGAAAAACTCACTTTAAATTGTTGTTCTACTATAGAAAGCGCATCAAGAAGTGGTAAAGTTTTATTTTGGGCATACGTAGAGAAGCTACTTAAAAATACAATTAAAAATAGAGCGATTTTTAACGATTTACTCACGCGTTAAAATAATAGTGTTATTAGTTTTTTTAAACTGTAATTGTAATGGTTCGGTTATAGATTTAAGCGCAATATTGATATCGTTGTGCGTAAATTTTCCCGAAAACAATGTACTAGTTTGTATAGTATTAACTTCAATTTTTACATTGTATTGTCTTTCAAATTCTGCTAATACTTCGCTTAAAGGTACGCTAATAAAACTACTTACGTTATTTAACCAGTCTGGTTGTGTGTTTTTAGAGGGTTGTGTTTCTATTATTTGTCCATCAATAATAACAAAAGAATCACCAGTCTTTAAATTAGTTTTTCCAGTGTTATAGTTAATCTGCACTTCGCCTTCAAAGCAATTTACTTCAAAATAATTTGGACGTTGTTTTATATTAAATTCTGTACCAACAACAGTGACTATACCAGCATCTGTCACGACCTTAAAAGTACTGCCTTGTGTGACTTTAAAAAAGGCTTCACCTGTTAGATTTATAGAACGATTAGTGGTGTTCCAATCGTTTTTATTAAAACTAATTTTTGATAATGCGTTTAAATTAACTTGGGAGTCATCTGGTAATTCTACCTGAGTTTTTTCAGCAAATTGAGTAGCAAAAGTAGTATCTAAAGTAGTTGTATAATAGTAAGTCCCAAAACAAATAGCTAAAATAGCTGCCACTTTTAATAGAGGTTTTATCCAATTAATTTTTGTGGATTTTTTAGCTTCAATTTTGGATAAAACGGTTTGTAAAGCGTCATCAGTATTATACTCTGGTGCTTTAAAACCTTGGCTATAGTCTGATAATTTAACCAAAGCCTCATAATCTTCAAGCGCTTTAAAAGCTTCAAGTTCTTGCGGACTCAGGTCATTATCCAACCATTTTAATATTAATTCTTCTTTATTCATTAGTATGTAATTCAGATATATAACAGTTAGGTTTAAATATTTCCTACCTATATACCTTCTATTTCTTCTCTTAATTTTTTTAAAGCACCATAAATTCGTTTTTCTACCGCTTTAGTGCTAATGTCTAATAACTGTGCAATCTCTTTAAAGCGTTTTCCTTCTACACGATTCATTAAAAAAGCAATACGTTGTGCTTCTGTTAAATTAGCAATTGCCTGTTCTAATTTTTTACGATACTCGTCTTCCTGCATTAAAAATTCCGGAGACTCATTGGTCTGATTAGTGCGTTTTAGTTTTTGATGTTTTAGTACTACTTTTTGATGCGCAGCTTCATTTAACATTAAATTATTAGCAATAGTAAATACATAACTTTTGGCTTTATCAGGACTCACTTTTTTACAGTTTTCCCAAAGTTTAATAAAGGCTTCTTGCGCTTTGTCTTCTGGATTTAACCTATCTCCAAACTTATAATACAAAAAGTCATGAAGGTTTTTGGCGTGTCGCTTAAAAAACGCTTCAAATTTTATTTTATCACAAATATTATCGTGTAACGATTGAGCCATACATGTTTTAATGTATTGCAAAATAGAAATATTTTTTTTGAATATAGGGTAGGAATTTTTTAAAAAGAGATGTTTTATTAATGAAGACTAAAAAATAGCTATGAAAAAGATTTTTCGTCTTCATTAAACAACCCAAACTCAAAACCAAATAGTTATGACTATTAAGAAATTCCTTTTTTTGTCCCTAAGCGTATTAACTGTTTTAATGTCTTGTCAAAACGAAGAGACCAACATTGCAAATCCACAACAAGACGATATTATTGATAGCAATTCGCTAACTGCCAATTTAATGACCAGAACTGCTTTAAATGATGGCTCGACCGATAACATTATTGATTATGCCAATTGCTTAGAAGTTGTATTACCTGTAACAGTTACTGCAAATGGAGTTACTATTACCATAGAAAGTTATACAGATTATAATGCATTAGAAGCACTCTTAGATGCTTTTACAAATGATGAAGATGAAGTAGAAATCACGTTTCCTATTACTGTAATTTTAAACGATTATACAGAACTAGTCATTAACAATCAAGCAGAATTAGAAGCTCAAATAGAAAATTGTAATGGCGAAAATGAATACGATGATGATATCGAGTGTATCGACTTTCAGTATCCTATAAGTTTCTCAATTTACAATACAGATTTTCAAGTTATTGAAACCATAACTATTAATAACGATGAAGCCTTGTACAACTTTTTACAATCTTTAAATGGACCTGTTTTAGCAAGTCTTAACTTTCCAGTAACCTTAGTTTTGGCTAATGGCGAAACTATTGAAGTAAATAGCAATCAAGAATTAGAAGTAGCTATTAGTGACGCTGAAGATGATTGTGATGAGGATGATGATTACGATTATGATGATGACGATTGTAATGAAGAATCTATTGAATTAGCGTTAAAGGAGTGCTTATGGGAAATTACAAGCTACAATACAACAGATTATTTTAATGATTACTACTTAGATTTTAATGCTAATTATGAGTTTACAGTAACTTATAATGGCAATATTTTACACGATGGGACTTGGGCTGTAAGTGAGAATAGTGTAGGTGAGTTTGTATTAGACTTTGGAACCAACTGGCAAGATTTAAATGGTGCTTGGGTTATAGAAAACTGTAATGATTTGGATGAGTTTAATTTATACAATATGAGCATACAATCTACAATGCAAATTGAACAAGTATGTGATGTTAACTCAAGTTCTTTAGGTTGTTTGGAAGCTAATGCAATAGTATTGTGTGATGAAAATAATGATGGTGTTGAAGTTTTTAATCTGTATGAGGGATTAAGTAATATTGACGGTTGTACAATCAATAGTGCAGTTGTTGTTAGTTACCATATGACATTATCAGACGCTGAGACAAATATAAATCCTATTCCTAGCGTGACATCCTTTACTAATACTGTAAATCCGCAAGTCGTATATGTTAGAGTAGAGGTTTTAAATAACCCTAGCCAATTTGAGATTTTAGAAATAGAATTAATTTTAGAGGACTGTTCAATGTCAACCTGTACGGAAGGAGATGTTGACGGTACATTACAAAATTGCGAATGGACATTTACAAGTTATGCAGGAAGTGATTTTGGTATGTTTAATATAAACTTTACAAGCTTGACAGATGCAGTTATTTATATGCCAAACGGAAATGAAGAATATACCATGAATTGGTCTACTTCTCAAGGTGCCAATGGAGTAGAAGTAACATTTTCTAATATTTCTGGAGGTAATGTACAGGTTTTAAATGGAACGTATATAGTAGTTGAATGTACAGGAGAACAACTAATTTTGCATGATGTAAGTAATAGTAATAATGAAGTAGTTTTAGATATAGATTGTACAGGTAATTCGTCGTCATGTACAGAATCTGACGTAGAAACTTATTTGCAAAATTGTATATGGAATACCGTAAACTTAGATGGAAGTGATAGTCTAATACATTTTGATTTAGACTTTAACGCTAATAATGATTTATCGATAACCAACGCAACAACAAATCAAACTTACTCTGGTTATTGGAATGTATCAATTACAGCATCAGGAAGTATTTTGTTAGAATTAGCAAATATAAATGGTCCTAACATTCAAGCAATATCTGGATATTGGGATGTAGTAGAATGTGATTCAGATAGATTACAATTTACAAACGATAATAATGCCATATTTGTTATTGAGCAAGATTGCAATTAAAATTTAGTTTTAGTTAAGTTTGATTATTAATTAATATTAAAAGGTTGCTAATTTTAGCAGCCTTTTTTTATGGAATTATTTGTAGGCTAAACTTCGTAAATACGCATCAAATTCCTATTTTTGCCAATCATAAACAACGAGTCAGACTAGTTACTACTTACTGACTACTGAACACTAAATAAACATGTTTAATAATTTAAGCGAAAAGTTAGATAAAGCGTTACACGTATTAAAAGGACACGGTAGTATTACAGAAGTAAACGTTGCCGAAACCTTAAAAGAAGTACGTAGAGCACTTTTAGATGCCGATGTTAACTTTAAAATAGCTAAAGACTTTACCAATAGAGTAAAAGAAAAAGCACTTGGTCAAAACGTATTAACGACGTTACAACCTGGACAATTAATGGTTAAAATTGTTAAGGACGAATTAACCGAATTAATGGGTGGTGATGCAGAAGGAATTAATCTGTCTGGTGCGCCAACTGTAATTTTGATGTCTGGTTTACAAGGGTCTGGTAAAACCACGTTTTCTGGTAAATTAGCTAACTTCTTAAAAAACAAAAAAACAAAAAAACCTTTATTAGTAGCTTGTGATGTGTATCGTCCAGCAGCAGTTGATCAATTACATGTTGTAGGAGATCAAATAAATGTTGAGGTTTATAGTGATAAAGGAAATACAGACCCAGTAGCCATCGCACAAGCAGGTATTGCTCATGCCAAGCAAAATGGACATAATGTAGTGATTATAGATACAGCTGGTCGTTTAGCAGTTGATGAAGCTATGATGACCGAGATTTCTAATATCCATAAAGCTATTCAACCACAAGAAACCTTGTTTGTTGTGGATTCTATGACAGGTCAAGATGCAGTGAATACTGCAAAAGCTTTTAATGATGTGCTTAATTTTGATGGTGTTATCTTAACCAAATTAGATGGTGATACACGTGGTGGTGCAGCAATTTCTATTAAATCTGTAGTTAATAAACCAATTAAATTTATTGGTACAGGAGAGAAAATGGAAGCCATCGATATTTTCTATCCTTCTCGTATGGCTGACCGTATTTTAGGGATGGGAGACGTGGTGTCTTTAGTAGAACGTGCTCAAGAACAGTTTGATGAAGAAGAAGCAAGAAAATTACAAAAGAAGATTGCTAAAAACCAATTTGGTTTTGATGACTTCTTAAAGCAAATCCAGCAAATCAAGAAAATGGGTAATATGAAAGACCTTATTGGAATGATTCCTGGAGCTGGAAAAATGATGAAAGGTATAGATATAGATGATGATGCGTTTAAAGGTATTGAAGCTATCATCCACTCTATGACACCAAAAGAGCGTACCAATCCCTCAATAATTGATGCGAGCAGAAAAAAGCGTATTGGTAAAGGATCTGGTACATCTGTCCAAGAAGTTAACCAGCTACTAAAACAATTTAATCAAATGAGCAAGATGATGAAGATGATGCAAGGTGGTAAAGGAAAAGCAATGATGAATGCAATGAAAAACATGAGGTAAACAAAACTCAGTTTTCAGTAGCAGTCTCAGCTTTTCAGTCTTACTCAAAATTGCTTACTCTAACTTTAAAATAGTTAAGTTTAATAATTAGATAAATATTATAGTATGGATTTCAAAAATTTAATAGCCTACCAAAAAGCGTTTGATTTGGCTATGCAAATTTTTGAGGTTTCCAAATCATTTCCTTCAGAAGAAAAGTATTCACTTACAGATCAAGTCAGAAGAAGTTCGCGTTCAGTTTGCGCAAATATGGCTGAAGCATATAGGAAAAGGAGATATTTAAAGCATTTTATTAGTAAATTAACAGATTGTGATGGTGAAAATTCAGAAACGAATACTTGGTTAGATTTTGCTTTAAAATGCAATTATATTTCAAAAGAAGAACATGTAAAGTTGACTAATCAATCTACAGAAATCGGAAAGCTGATAAATTACATGATAAATAATCCAGAAAAATTTGGAGTAAACATCAAAAAACAGATAAAACCAAAACCGCAAGAGTAAGAAAACTGTAAACTGCAACTGCGACTGAAAACTAAATAAGAATGATAATACTAGACGGAAAAAAAGTTAGTAACGACATTAAAAACGAAATCAAAGCTGAGGTTGACAAAATGAAGGCTAATAATGAAAAAGTTCCTCATTTAGCAGCAGTCATAGTAGGTAATGATGGCGCAAGTTTGACTTATGTAGGTAGTAAGGTTAGAGCTTGCGAGCGTGTTGGTTTTGAATCTACTATGGTGAGATTGTCCAATACTACTAGCGAAGTGGAGCTGTTAGATAAAATTGAAGAACTTAATAACAACGATGATATAGATGGTTTTATCATTCAATTGCCATTACCTCCACAAATTAATACACAAAAAGTTTTAATGGCTGTGCATCCAGATAAAGATGTTGATGGGTTTCATCCAACTAATTTTGGTAAAATGGCATTAGATATGTCCACTTTTATTCCTGCTACTCCATTTGGGATTTTAGAATTATTAGATAGATATGATGTTGATACTAAAGGTAAGCATACAGTTGTGATTGGACGTTCGCATATTGTAGGTCGTCCTATGAGTATTTTGATGGGTCGTAAAGGATTTCCTGGAAATTCTACAGTTACATTAACCCATAGTCACACTAAAAATATCACGCAAATTACAAGTCAGGCAGATATTATAATTTCTGCGTTGGGTGTTCCAAACTTTTTAAAAGCAGAGATGGTTAAAGACGATGCAGTTATAATTGATGTTGGAATAACACGTGTACCTGATGACTCTACAGAAAAAGGATATCGTATTACTGGTGATGTAGATTTTGAAAATGTAAGTAAAAAAGCTAGTCATATTACTCCTGTTCCTGGTGGAGTTGGACCAATGACCATCGCGATGCTACTTAAAAATACATTATTAGCAAGAGAACGTCACAGAAAAGGATATAAAGAATAAATACAATTTAATTACTTATTTTTAAAACCTGAAACTTATCGTTTCAGGTTTTTTTATGCAGATATTATCAAGAGTTCAATTTGGAAGCTTAGAGCATGTGTTGCCTGTTATTTTGGCTATTGTTTTTTGTGTTTTGTTGTTTAATTATGCCAAATCAAAATCTGAAACAACCAAGCGTTTAATTTTTAAATATTTAGGTGTTTTTGTTTCGGGATTTATAGTTGTATTTCATATCTATCAAATAGGTTTTGGGACTTATAATTTTAAGACCGATTTACCCTTATTCTTATGTAGTTTTATTGCACTGTTTATATGGGTTTTCACAATCACTCAAAAATATATTCTTTTTGAAATTTTACTATTTTGGATTATTGCTGGAACGTCTCAAGGTGTGATTACACCAGATATTTCAATAGGATTTCCAAATTTTGAATACTTCAGATACTGGGTGGTTCACCTTGGGTTATTAACAATTATCGTTTATGCAATTGCAGTTTTAAAAATGACACCGACAATAAAAAGTGTATTTAAATCTTTTTTCACGTTACAAATATATGTAGTAATTATATTGGCTATTAATTATAGTTTAGGAACTAATTATTCTTATTTAAATAGCAAACCTATTTCAGGTTCAGTTTTAGATTATTTGGGAGATTGGCCTTATTATATTATAGTAGTTCAGTTGATTTTGATACCGCTTTTTTTACTAATTTATTTTCCGTTTTATTTAGTCAAAAAAAAGAGTCTCAATACTATTGAAACTCTTTAAATTATTCTTTTTAAATGTTATTAAGAATCTGCAGGTTGGTCTTTTCTGTATTTCAACATAGATACACCAGCTATAAAAAACACACCACCTAAAATGGTTAGTGCCCAAGGATTTAGTGATGTCATATCGTTTCCAAAGACACCTAATACACCTAGTGTTAATGCAATCATTCCACCTATTGTTAGGATAAGCGCTAAAATTTTAATCATAGTCTTAAAAAAAATTAGTTAGTAGTTATAAAAATAAACAATTTTTAATTAATGGTTTAAAATTACTTGGCAAACAATTGTGACTGATCTTTAAAGGCTTTAAACTCTAATGCATTGCCTGCTGGATCATTAAAAAACATGGTTTTCTGCTCACCAACCAAACCTTCAAATCTAATATAAGGTTCTATGATAAAGTTGATGTTTTTAGATTTTAAATGGGTTTCAAAATTTGTGAAAGTCTCCCAATCTAAAACCACTCCGTAATGTGGTACAGGGACGTGTTTTCCATCTACTTCATTTGCTGCTTTATCTTCAATAGATTGTGCTTTGTTATGAATGACTAACTGGTGCCCAAAAAAATTAAAGTCAACCCAGTGATCACTACTTCGTCCTTCTTCGCAGTTTAAAATATCTCTATAAAATATGCGACACTCTTCTAAATTATGAACAGGAATTGCTACATGAAAAGGTGATAGTTTACTCATTATTGTATTTATTATTAGTTTACTTTATTCCAAATATCTAGAAATATTTTCCAATCATCTCCTGTTTTTTTCCAAACTATAACATATTTTCCTTTCCAAGATACTTCTTCATTTTCTTGAGTTCTTGTTTTTCCTTCATAATAACCATAATCGTAAGCATAGTTCCCTTCAACTTTAATCTCTGTTGGAGTTACTTTGTGTGATATAATTTTGACACCTTCAGGTAGCATCCAATATTTTTTAATGGATTCTTTGCTAGAAATAATATTAATATTGTTAGGGAAAATTTTACCGTCATCCGTATATTTATTAGCTAAAGCATCTATATCGCCTTCCATATAAGCTTTAGAAAACGCTATTGTGTTTTCTTTAATGATATCAATATCAGATTTGGTTTTATCTGCTCTTTTACATTCAATTTTCCAAGTAGGATATACCGTTTTTTCAGTTTTGTCAACCCATTCACCAATCCACTTATATCCAGAAGAATTTATATCATAAAAAGTAAGTCTGTAGAATCCTTCCATTCCATTTGGTGCTTTTTGCTTGCGATATAAAACTATCTTGTTGTCTTCAGTTTTATTCCCTTCCCAAGTAGAAAGTGTTGTTGTTGGGTTTTTTGAGGAATAATAATGGACATACCATTTACTACTATCTGCAATGTACTGTCTAATACTTCCTGAATGTGCACCATCTTCTTTTAAGGTTTCGTCTTGGACAGCATTACCATTCATTATATACTTCCAATTCCAAACCATATTTTGTGACTCAGCCCAACTACCATCTTTATTTCTTGCAGTAGATTTACAATTGCATGAACCTATTAAAGGTTGAAAATCTTTTATTTGTTTCGGAGCATCAGGATGTGCTTTTCCATATGGGAAATCTGTCGAAGGTTCATTTTCTGTTTGTGAGTATGCAGAAAGGCTTAGACATAAAAACAATATGAGAGGATATTTCATAATTAGTTGGTTTGTAATAAAAATACTTATGAAATATGTAATTTATAGGAAGATTAAGATTTAATTAACGTCTTTTTTTAGTTTGTCTTTCCTCATAAGTTTTTGTAGAATCCTCCAATAATAAGTTTAATGTTTTCAATTCAGTATCTGTAAATTCTCGGTATTTGCCAATAGGTACATCCAACTTTATATTCATGATACGTACTCGTTTTAAGGACGTCACTTCATAAGTTAAATATTCGCACATACGTCTAATTTGCCTGTTTAAACCTTGCGTTAGTATTATACTAAAGGTATGAGAATCTATCTTTTTAACCGAACATTTCTTTGTGGTTTTGCCTAAATCTTCTAAATAAATTCCTCCAGACATTCTTTTAATAAAGGTTTGAGAAATTGGTTTATCTACTGTGACAATATATTCTTTTTCGTGATTATTACTAGCTCTTAATATTTTATTGACTATATCACCATCGTCCGTTAAAAAAATTAAACCTTCACTAGGTTTATCTAAGCGTCCAATCGGGAAAATGCGTTTTGGGTAATTTATAAAGTCAATAATATTATCTTTTTCTACACTGGTATCTGTTGTGCAGACAATGCCTACAGGTTTATTAAAGGCTAAATAAACAGGTTTTTCAGTGTTGTTTTTAATGATTTCTCCATCAACTGCAACAATATCTGTTGGGCTTACTTTAGTACCCATTTCTGGTATAACACCATTAATAGTAACACGTCCAGCTTCAATGAGTTTATCCCCTTCACGTCGCGAGCAGTATCCAGCTTCACTTAGATATTTGTTAAGTCGTGTTAGTTTAGTTTCCAAAATAAGTTAAGATTTAATAAAATTAATAACTGCCTCGTTTACACTATTATCACGTAAACCATGTCCAAACCCTTCAGTAGTTATTAACGTTGAATTTTTAAAATTAGAACTAATCAATTTTGCTTCATCATATTTAATGACCTCATCATGTTTGTCGTGTATTATCAATCCTTCAACATTTATTTTTGAAGCAAATTTAGCTGATGAAAAATGTGAAGGTTCATAATTAAACCGATCAAAAACCAATTGGTTTAATCCGTTTTCAATCCTTCTATTATAACCTAGCATGTTTACATAGTTTTTAAACACATTGGTAAACTCTGAAGGTGCACCTAATAAAGCTAGTTTTTTTAAAGCTTGATGTTGATAGTTATGCTGAAAAAATACTGAAGCCATTCCGCCAACAGAGTGCCCAACAATAGTATTAGGTTGGTAATGGTTAGCAACAACATTAATAAACTCAGAGTATAATATGGCGTTAAATTGTTTTCCACCAGATTTACCGTGTGCAGGACCATCTAATGCAACAATATTATAATCTTGAGCTTGTAACGTTTTAATTAGTTTTTTCCATCTAAAACTATTGCTTTCCCATCCATGAGCAAATAAAACAGTCTCTTTAGAACCTTCCCAGAGATAGGTTTGTATGTCTAAGTTATTATAACTTAAAGTATGTTGCTTTGCAGTATCCAAAAATTGTTCTTGTTTTAGATTAAGACGACCCTGTCTTGGCGTAGCAAATAAATCAAGTGCTTTTACACTGGCATATTTAGGGGCTACGTAGCTAACCATATTTAAGGAACTACCTATAATTTTTGGTACTGCTTTAGCAATGACTTTTTTCATTTTATTTATTGGTCTTCTCGGTTAACTAAATCCATAGAAAATGCAGGTGTGCATATTGCTATATACTCGCAAGCTACGGTAAAAGGATTAGAGTATTGTACTCTCGTGTTTTTTTCAATTTTAATAGATTGTCCTGCTTCTAAAACAATTAATTCATCGTCTATTATAAATTGTTTTTTGCCTTTAATAATATACGTGTATTCGTCAAATTCTGGAGTTTGAAATGGTTCGCTCCATCCAGCAGGTGCAACCATATGTGCTATGCTGATATCTTTATTGCCATCTGTAGCTAGACCGAAATGTTCTTCTATTAGTTTTCCATCGGTTGTTGGCACAATGAATGGGTTGTTTTGTACTTGATATTTTTTCATGTTTTTTAATTTACCATCCAACCATAAAATGTTTAATCTTGGCTGTATCTGGTATATTTGCTTCTTCTATTGTTTTAGTAATATCAAATCTAAATTCTGCAGGCAATTCATTTTTATCTATTAAAAAGAATATATCGCTATCTTTTACAAAAACTGAAATGCTTCTAAAAGAATTTTGAATTCTGGTAATAGTATATTTTGATTTAATATCTCCAAAAGTACTAGTGTTACTAATACCGTTTTCCGTTTTGTATCTAGGGTCTTTTATTTTTATACTAGATATCGTTGCAGTAGAATCTAGAGCTTGATTGGGTGTTAAACTTAGTAAGTGTTTTCCGCCTTTCTCATAAATATTTATAGTGTTTAATGTACCTGTAAACTCGTCTCCTGCAATAGGACTAATTATAGAGTCTTTTGCAAAAATGATTTTTAAATCTTTAACTTCTGTCGAGTCTGTTAATAGTCCAATATTTTGATTTTGAACTAAAAATGGATCAATCTCTGTTTTGCAAGAAGTAAATGTTATTGCTATAATACTAAGGGCTAATAGTGTTTTTTTCATCAAAAATTATTTAGTTTATTGTTTTACACCAGAAAGTGTAATTTATTTCATAACGCGTTTTAAAATACCAAAAACACTTCTAATAAAGGTTGCGCTTGTTAATACTTTAATTATTGGGTTTTGTGCTGTGCTACGTCGTCTTGTAGTTTTTTTGGTTTTGGCTGCTTTTTCTTTTTCCTTTTTTAATCTTGCATCTTCTTTTTGTTTAAGTTTTTCGGCTTGATCAATTTTTTTGTTAAGCATCTCGTAGGCACTTTCTCTATCTATGGTTTCATTATATTTTAAAACCAATTTAGAGTCATCAAGTAGCGTTTGTAATTCGGTTTCATTTAAAATATCCATCCTACTCATTGGTGCACGCATCATGGTTGCAGCTAATGGAGTAGGACGTCCTTTTTCGTCTAAAGCAGAGACTAAAGCTTCTCCTGTACCTAAAGAGGTCAAAACATCAGCAGTGTCATAATACTCGGTATCTGGATAATTTTGAGCAGTTAATTTTATAGCTTTTCTGTCTTTAGCTGTAAAAGCACGTAAAGCATGTTGAATTTTAAGACCTAACTGACTTAAAACACCTTCTGGAACATCAGTTGGGTTTTGGGTAACAAAGTATAATCCGACTCCTTTACTTCTGATTAACTTTACAATACTTTCTATTTGATTTAATAATGCTTTTGAAGCTTCATTAAAAATTAAATGGGCTTCGTCTATAAACATGATTAATTCTGGTTGTCCAGAATCACCTTGTTCTGGCAAGGTTTCATATATTTCAGCTAATAGACTCAACATAAATGTTGAAAATAATTTAGGTCTGTCCTGAATGTCTGTTAAGCGAATAATATTAATATAGCCACGACCATCTCTGGTGGTTCTTAACAAATCTTCGACTTCAAAACTTTTTTCTCCAAAAAACAAGTCGCCTCCTTGCTGTTCTATTTCTATTAGTTTTCTTAAAATAGCACCTGTTGATGCGGTTGAAATACGTCCATAGGCTTCTTCAAACTCTGGTTTACCTTCGTTAGTACAGTATTGTAATATTTTTTTAAAATCCTTTAAATCTAAAAGCGGTAGTTTATTATCATCACAATATTTAAAAATAACCGAAACTATTCCAGATTGTGTTTCTGTAAGATCTAAGATTCTAGATAATAAAACAGGTCCAAATTCGCTAATCGTTGCACGAAGTCTAACACCATCTTGCTCCGAAAGACTCATGATTTCTACTGGAAACGATTTTGGAGTAAAGTCTAAACCTATTTTTTCGTGACGTTCATCAATTTTAGGATGTCCTGGACTAGGTTGAGCAATTCCACTTAAATCACCTTTAATATCCATTAATAAAACCGGAATGCCTTTTTCGCTTAAATTTTCAGCCAAAACTTGTAGTGTTTTAGTTTTTCCAGTTCCAGTTGCACCAGCAATTAAACCATGTCTATTCATGGTTTTTAAAGGTACGTTTACATAAGCATTTTTAATGGTTTGACCATCTAACATGGCAGAGCCAAGTGTAATAAAATCGCCTTTACAAGTGTTTCCTTTAGTGATATGGTTAAAAAAATCCTCCTGTCTACTCATTCTTAAAAATATTTGATGTAAAAATACTAATCTTAGCTTAAATCCCTGAAAACTTTCAACTTTAAATACTTAAAATTTCCAACAGATAAGATTATATTTGCGCCACATGAAGCAAGAAATACAAGATTTAGTTAACAAAGGGTTGATGTTGCCTTTAATGGAAGAGTTTTACACTATTCAAGGCGAAGGTTACCATAAAGGAACTGCTGCTTATTTTATAAGAATTGGTGGTTGCGATGTTGGTTGTCATTGGTGTGACGTCAAAGAAAGTTGGATTGCAGATTTGCATCCTCCAACAAAAACAGAAACAATAGTCCAAAACGCTAAAAAATATAGCGATACAGTTGTGGTTACTGGTGGAGAACCTTTAACTTGGGATATGACCGAGTTAACCACACAGCTTAAAGCTGAAGGTATGAGTATTCACATTGAAACTTCAGGTGCTTACCAATTAACAGGTGAATGGGATTGGATTTGTTTGTCGCCTAAAAAAATGAAGCTTCCAACACAAAGTGTTTATGAAAAAGCCAATGAACTAAAATGTATTATTTATAATAAAGATGATTTTAAGTTTGCTGAAGCGCAAGCCGAAAAAGTAAATAACGATTGTATTTTATACCTACAACCAGAATGGAGTAAGCGTGATACTATGATACCTTTAATTGTAGATTATGTTATGGCTAATCCAAAGTGGAAAGTGTCCTTACAAACTCATAAATATTTAAATATACCTTAATAAAAGCCTTCATTTTTTGAAGGCTTTTTAGTTAACACACTTTTCAAACTATTATTTTTTTACTGAAAGTAATAATCTTTGCTACTTTACTTTCATTTTAATATAAATACATATTTTAAAGTACTAAATTGTAAGTGTTTTATGGTTTAGTGTTTTTATAATGAAACATAAAGCTAATATTTGCTTCAACAAATAGAACTAAAGAATTTAAAAATATAAGATTATGTGTGGAATTGTATGTGCTTTCGACCTTAAACAAAAAAGCGAAGATTTAAGACCTCAGGTTTTAGAAATGTCAAAAACTATTCGTCATCGTGGACCAGATTGGTCAGGAATATATAGTGACGATAAGGCTATTTTAGCCCACGAACGATTAGCTATTGTAGATCCAGCTTCTGGTAAACAACCCTTATATAGTCCTGATAAAAAATTAGTTTTAGCAGCTAATGGAGAAATATATAACCATAGAGAGTTACGTAAGCAGTTTGATGATAAATATGATTTTCAAACCCAAAGTGATTGTGAAGTTATATTAGCATTATATCAAGAAAAAGGTGTGGATTTTGTAGATGAAATGAATGGTATCTTCGGATTTGCAATCTACGACGTTGAAAAAGACGAGTATTTTATAGCTCGTGACCACATGGGTATTATCCCATTATACATTGGTTGGGATCAAAACGGTACGTTTTATGTCGCTTCAGAATTAAAGGCATTAGAAGGTGTTTGTACTAAAATAGAATTATTTCCTCCAGGACATTACATGTCAAGTAAAGACGGAAAATTTGTTAAGTGGTGGAATAGAGAATGGAGAGACTATGATGCAGTAAAAGATAACGAAACTAGTATTGCAAAAATAAAAGAAGCTTTAGAAGCTGCAGTGCATAGACAATTAATGAGTGATGTTCCTTATGGTGTATTGTTGTCAGGTGGTTTAGATAGCTCTGTGACTTCTGCAATTGCAAAAAAATATGCCGATAAGCGTATCGAGTCTGATGATACGCAAGCTGCATGGTATCCACAATTACACAGTTTTTCTGTAGGTTTAGAAGGGTCGCCAGATTTAGCTGCAGCCCAAAAAGTAGCTGATTACATTGGAACAGTGCACCACGAAATAAAGTTTACCATCCAAGAAGGATTAGATGCTATTAAAGATGTGATTTACAACATCGAAACCTACGATATTACAACCATACGCTCTAGTACTCCAATGTACTTAATGGCTAGAGTTATTAAATCTATGGGAATAAAAATGGTATTATCTGGTGAAGGTGCAGACGAGATTTTTGGAGGTTACTTATACTTCCATAAAGCACCAAGTGCAAAAGAATTTCATGATGAAACAGTTCGTAAATTAGATAAGCTTCATATGTACGATTGTTTACGTGCAAATAAAAGTTTAGCAGCTTGGGGAATAGAAGGTCGTGTACCGTTTTTAGATAAAGAGTTTATGGATGTAGCCATGAGTATCAATCCAAAAGATAAAATGATTAATGGTGAACGTATGGAAAAATGGGTAATCCGTAAAGCATTTGAAGATATGTTGCCAGAAAGTGTAGCATGGAGACAAAAAGAACAATTTAGTGATGGTGTTGGTTACAGTTGGATTGATACTTTAAAAGAAGTTGTTGAAGAAGCTGTGTCTGATGAGCAAATGGAGAATGCTAAATACAGATTTCCAATTCAGACACCTCAAAACAAAGAAGAATTTTATTACCGTTCAATTTTTGAAGAGCATTTCCCAAGTGATGCAGCAGCACATAGCGTGCCTCAAGAAGCAAGTGTAGCTTGTAGTACAGCAATTGCGTTAGAATGGGACGAAGCCTTTAAAAATATGAATGAACCGTCAGGTCGTGCCATAGCCAATGTACACGATAAAGCCTATTAAATATATTTGATATTGAAAAATAGCCAACAAAAAAGCCCAATTTATAAATTGGGCTTTTTTTTAGCTATAAATTAATTTACTCATAATAGGATCTGGTGTTAAATGTTCAATCCTATCAATGACTCTAAATAATTTTGTTTTATCTAAAGGTTTAGATATACAATCTATAAATCCAGCATCATAGACTTCGCTGTTAATTTCTGCAGATGAATAAGCTGTATGTGCTATAATTGGTAAATAAGGTCTAAAGCTTTTAATTATTTTTTTGGCTTCAAAACCACCCATTAGTGGCATTTTTAAATCCATAATGACAAGTTGGATAGAATCATTTTCTCTACATATTTTAACAGCTTCAATACCATTATTAGCTCTTAATACAGTGTATTTTCTAATATCCATGACACGCTTAATAAGCATAAAATTAATATTATTATCCTCAGCAATAAGTATAGTTAATGGTTTTACCTTATCAACTGGATTTAATTCAATCTCTTTTTTAGGTGTAATAGGTAATCCGTTTAATTTTAAGGGAATGGTAAATGTAAATGTAGTTCCAACGTTTTCTTCAGATTCTAACCATATTTTTCCGCCTAACATTTCTATATAAGCTTTAGATATAGCTAACCCTAAGCCTAATCCACTTAAGTTTATGGTGTGATCGTTTTGTATTCTATTAAATCTATTAAAAATGTTTTTAGAATCCTCTTTAGACATACCAATACCAGTATCTTTAATGTAAAACTCCAAAGCATTATCGTCAGGATTAATTTTATATCCAAAATTAACAACTCCTTTTTCAGAATACTTAACAGCATTATTAACTAAATTGACAATTATTTGTCTAAACTTAGTTTCGTCTGTTATAAATTGATAGACAACAGGGTGATTTGGTTGGTCTAAAAATATCTGTAAAGGCTTGTCTTTTGGTATTGTAATTTCTACTGTTTTTTTAATATCATGTAATACTTCATCTAAATTAAAAGCTCCAAAATTTGGCTTAACCTGGTTGGTGTCAATTTTAGACATTTCTATCAAGTCGTCAATAATGGATACTAAATTTTTACCACTACGTGTAATAACCTCAATGTATTCGTTTTTTTCAGTTTCAGATAATTGTTGTGTACTCAAAATATCAGAAAACCCTAAAATAGCATTCATTGGTGTTCTAATCTCATGTGATAGATTAGTTAAAAAAGACGATTTTAATAATTCACTTTCTTCAGCTTTTTCTTTAGCATTTTTAAGCTCTTCTTTTTGCTTATTATTACTTATAAATAAGTCACCAATATGTGAAAACTCAGTAGAAAATTTCTGAAGCTCAGAGATTGCAACTTCATCATTATTTTCTAAAATTTTAGTAATTAAACTTAATGGTTTATTGATTAACGTTTTATAAGTAATAGCATATATTGTAAGAATGACTATAAAACTTGCCATTAGAATAATGATAGCTGTATTATAATGATTGTCTAAGAAAAAAATAGAAACTAAGCAAAGTGTTAGAAATAGAATACCAGTTATAGAAATTAAAGCTAGCATTCTACTAAAAGTAGTAGAAAAATGTTCTTTCATAATTTAGGTTAATATAGTTTGGGATGGCGAATTTAATATTTTTATTCATTTTCTTACAAAAAAAACGTATTAATTTCCTGCAAATCAAAGAATTGAAAGTTTATAATGTCAAAACACTTTAGATTTGACTTAAATAGGTGCATTTTTCTGATAAAGTGTACTAAAGATTAATCCATTAAATAAGCGCTATTGCATTTTACTTTTTTTCTAAATTTATGATGCTAAAAAAAACTTCAAAATTGATTTTAAGATACTTTTTAGACGATTTAAGCGTGTTTTAGGTTTTTAACAAATGTTAATAATTTTTCACTTGTAAGCTTATTTTAGCTTGAAAAACCCTTAATATTTCGTATATTTGTTTGTATTCAAAAGGATGCTTTAAGGCATCTTTTTTTATGACATAAAGATTTAAAAAACTAGAATATAAACACTATAAACCATGAGTGAAAAAAAAGAAGAGTTTAATAAGCATAATTATTCGGCTGACAGTATCCAAGCTTTAGAGGGAATGGAGCACGTACGTATGCGTCCTTCCATGTATATTGGAGATGTTGGAGTACGTGGTTTACACCATTTAGTGTATGAGGTTGTTGATAACTCTATTGACGAAGCATTAGCTGGACATTGTAATAATATTACAGTAACCATTAACGAAGATAATTCAATAACTACAGAAGATGATGGACGTGGTATTCCTGTAGATATTCATAAAAAAGAAGGGATTTCGGCACTAGAAGTTGTAATGACTAAAATAGGTGCAGGAGGTAAGTTTGATAAAGATTCTTATAAAGTTTCTGGTGGACTTCACGGAGTTGGTGTAAGTTGTGTAAATGCATTATCAGAACACTTAAGAGCAACGGTTTACAGAGACGGAAAAATTTGGGAGCAAGAGTATGAAAGAGGTAAGTCGTTATATCCTGTAAAGGCTATTGGCGAAACTGATAAAAGAGGGACTACAGTAACCTTTAAACCAGATTCAACTATTTTTACCCAAACTCTTGAATATAGCTATGATACGCTAGCTAGTAGAATGCGAGAATTAGCCTATTTAAATAAAGGAATTACCGTTCATTTAGTAGATAAAAGACATAAAAAAGAAGATGGATCTTTTGAAGGTGAAACCTTTCATTCTGAAGAAGGACTAAAAGAGTTTATCAAGTTTTTAGATGGTAACAGAGAACCTTTAATGAATGATGTTATTTCTTTTGAAGGTGAAAAAAATGGCGTACCAGTAGAAGTGGCAATGGTTTATAATACTAGCTACGCAGAAAACTTACACTCTTATGTAAATAATATTAATACACACGAAGGTGGTACGCACCTGTCAGGATTTAGACGTGGTTTAACACATACACTTAAAAAGTATGCAGACGAGTCTGGTATGTTAGACAAATTAAAGTTTGATATTGCAGGAGACGATTTTCGTGAAGGACTGACAGCAATTGTGTCTGTAAAAGTACAAGAGCCACAATTTGAAGGTCAAACTAAAACCAAATTAGGTAACCGAGAGGTGTCTGCAGCAGTTAGCCAGTCCGTATCAGAGATGTTAACTAATTATTTAGAAGAACATCCAGACGATGCCAAAACTATCGTGCAAAAGGTTATTTTAGCAGCGCAAGCACGTCACGCAGCACAAAAAGCGCGTGAAATGGTGCAACGTAAAACGGTAATGAGTATTGGTGGTTTACCAGGAAAGTTATCTGATTGCTCAGAGCAAGATCCAGCAAAATGTGAGGTGTACTTAGTAGAGGGTGATTCGGCAGGTGGAACTGCAAAACAAGGTCGTGATAGAGCTTTTCAAGCTATTTTACCATTGCGTGGTAAAATTCTGAATGTGGAAAAAGCAATGACACATAAAGTATTTGAAAATGAGGAAATTAAAAACATTTTTACTGCTTTAGGTGTTACTATTGGAACTGAAGAAGATAGTAAAGCATTGAATCTTTCAAAATTAAGATACCATAAAATTGTAATTATGTGTGATGCCGATATCGATGGATCACACATTGAAACTTTAATTCTGACATTCTTCTTTAGATACATGAAAGAATTAATTGAAAATGGTCACATTTATATTGCAACTCCTCCTTTATATTTAGTGAAGAAAGGTAATAAAAAGCAATATGCATGGAATGATGAAGAGCGTCAAGCCATTATGGAAGAGTTTGGTGAATCTGCCAAAATACAACGTTATAAAGGTCTTGGAGAGATGAATGCTGAGCAATTATGGGATACAACCATGAATCCTGAGTTTAGAACATTGCGTCAAATCCATATAGACAATGGTGTAGAAGCGGATCGCGTATTTTCTATGTTAATGGGTGACGAAGTACCACCTAGACGTGAATTTATAGAGAAAAATGCTATTTACGCAAATATTGATGCCTAACATAAATTAGGATAAAAATTAAAAAAACACTCTTAAATAAAACTTTTAAGAGTGTTTTTTCGTTAATATATAAACAACAAAACAAAAAAAATGAAAAAATGTATATTACTAAGTTTAGGATTTATTTGTAGTCTTACTTTAACTGCTCAAGAAAACTTAAACGATCTATTAGCTGCAGGTGTCAGTGATGCTAAAAAATTCTCTACAGATTATTTATTACCTGCAACAGATGGTTTGGCGTATGGTGTTAGTGCTGGTTGGTTTAATAATGCAAAAACATCAAAAAAATATGGTTTTGAATTATCAATTATTGGTAATGCAACGTTTATTAAAGACGAAAGCAAATCTTTTACATTAAATGTATCAGATTACGAAAACATTAGGTTTCCAGACAATGCACCCTCAAAATCGGTAGCAACTGCTTTAGGACATAATGATCCAGATATTACTATTATTGTAACTTATGATGACCCTATTTTTGGAAATCAAGAAGTCGAGTTAACCTTACCTACCGGAATTGGAGCAGCAAATGTCAATTTAATACCTACCGCTTTTTTACAAGGAAGTTTTTCTGTGTTTAAAGGTACCCAATTAAAAGCTAGATTTTTTCCTAAAGTTGAAACCGAGGATGCGAAAATTGGCTTATACGGTGTTGGACTACAACAAGAATTTACAGCTTGGTTACCAGAGGAAAGTAAGTTTCCGTTAGCTATTTCTGGATTAATTGCATATACACATTTAGATGGTAATTATGACTTTACAAATACAGAAATTATAGATGGAGAAGACCAACAAGTGCAAACAAAATTAAATAGTTTATTGTTTCAAGTCATTGCTGGCACTAATTTTAAGGTTTTTAATGTTTATGGTTCACTTGGATATTTAAGTGCTAAATCAACCACAGATTTACTAGGGACCTACAGAGTGTCTAATGGTATTTTGTTTTCAGAAGAAATCGTTGATCCATTTTCTGTAGAATCAGAAACTAATGGTGTCACAGCAACATTTGGAGGAAATTTAAAATTAGGATTTTTTGGGTTAAACGCCTCTTATACTTTTGCAGAATTTGATGCTGCATCTATAGGAATTAATTTCATCTTCTAGATTTATTGTTTTCTTAATAAAAAGTAATTTTAAAATGTTAATTTTGTAAAATTAATCACACACAAATCATTAACATTTAAAATATTACATAAAATTATGAAAGTAACAGTAGTTGGAGCAGGAGCAGTAGGAGCAAGTTGTGCAGAATATATAGCAATAAAAGACTTTGCATCAGAAGTGGTTTTATTAGACATTAAAGAAGGTTTTGCAGAAGGTAAAGCGATGGACTTAATGCAAACCGCTTCATTAAACGGTTTTGATACCAAAATAACAGGTGTAACAAACGACTATACAAAAACTGCAAATAGTGATATTTGTGTTATCACATCAGGTATACCTCGTAAGCCAGGTATGACTCGTGAAGAGTTAATTGGCATCAATGCTGGGATTGTAAAATCAGTATCTTCAAGCTTAATCCAACACTCTCCAAATACTATTATAATCGTGGTAAGTAATCCAATGGATACTATGACGTATTTAGTACATAAAACCACAAGCTTACCAAAAAACAGAATTATTGGAATGGGTGGTGCTTTAGACTCTGCTCGTTTTAAATACAGATTAGCAGAAGCTTTAGGTGCACCTATTAGTGATGTAGACGGAATGGTTATTGGAGGACATTCAGACAAAGGAATGGTGCCACTAACTGCACATGCGACCAGAAACAGTGTAAAAGTATCAGAATTTTTATCTGAAGATCGATTAAATCAAGTCAAAGAAGATACTAAAGTAGGAGGTGCAACCTTAACTAAATTATTAGGGACATCTGCTTGGTATGCTCCAGGAGCTGCAGTAAGCGGATTAGTACAAGCAATTGCTTGTGACCAGAAAAAAATGTTTCCGTGCTCTGTGTTATTAGAAGGAGAATATGGTTTAAACGATTTATGTATTGGTGTACCAGTAATTTTAGGTCGTAATGGTATCGAAAAAATAGTAGAAATAGATCTTAGCGATGCCGAAAAAGCGCATATGAAAGAAAGTGCAGAAGGTGTTTCTAAAACTAATGGATTATTAGAATTATAATCGCAAATAAAGTTGTAAAGTTTGTTATGGCAAGGTATTTGTCTTTAATAGAACAACACAACAAAACAAATAATTAACGTAACAAAATTTACACAATGAAAAAATTAGTATTCTTATTATTAGCAACTTTTAGCATATCTGTAGTTGCTCAAGACCAATTAACTGAAGGCGTAATGTCATCAAAAATGACGATGTCAAGTTCTAATGAGGAAATGAAAGCTCAGTTTGAAATGATAGGTGATATAGCTATTACTACCTATTTTAAAGATGACAAAACAAGGTCAGAAACTAACAATCCTATGTCTGGGGAATCTGTTTCAATTATAGATACTGAAGCAAAACAAATGTTGACTTTGATGAATAATCCAATGTTAGGCAAAAAGTATACTTTAACAGATATTGAAGATTCTCCTGATACTTCTGGGATTAATGTGTCTAAAGGTGATGAGACTAAAACCATTTTAGGGTATGAGTGTCAAGAGTATAATGTAGAAATGACACAAGAAGGTGTGACTATGACTATGGATATTTATACGACTGAAGATATAGTTGCTGCAAACCAACAAACGGTTGAGTTTGGTGAAGATTTTAAAGGTTTTCCGTTGTTAATGACAATTAATGTTAATCAAGGCGGTATGGATATGTCAATGACTTATGAGGTAACAGAAGTTAAAAAAGAGACTGTTGCAGATGAAAAATTTAGTATGACACCTCCAGAAGGATATGAGAAAATGGAAGGGATGTAATAATTAACATCTAGAAAAACAAAAAAGAGCAACTATTTTAGTTGCTCTTTTTTGTTAAATCGATATTTGATTGTCTTTAGCATTAGCAATAAACACTATATTTTTCTATATTTGGCGGATGAAGTTTACAAGGTACTTTGGTATTATAATTGCTGCACTCGCGTTTTTTGTTGTTAGTCAGCAACAAATCACTGTACCTAATCAAGAAATTGTTTTACATAGTTCTAGTAGTCAATTTACTGCTTCTCAAACTGAGCAAGCTATTACTACTATAAAAACTCAGCTTAAAAGCTTAGGTATTGAAAACATCCATGTACTTGATCAAAACGGAACTTTAAAAATCATCTATTACAGTGACATTGATGTCGAAAGTGTAAAACATGCAATTTTAGATGGAGGAGAGTTAGTCTATGTAACAGACAAACAATCAGATGTTCCTCAAAGAGAAAACTACAAATTTGATGTCTTTGAGATTAATACATCTACTGAATCTGGTATAGGTTTTGACGGAAAGTTTATAGTTGAGGTCAAACAAGAATACACCAGAGCCTCTCAAATAACGGTTACTTTTTCAGCTATAGCTGAAAACATAAATCCATTACAACAACTTATACAAGTTGCCCAAAAAGTAAATACGTCTATCTCTATTGGTATTGATAAGGGCACTTTTAATATCCCAGAAGTTAGAGCAGGACCTACTGCTTAATAGATTTTATTTTAAAATCAGTTCACCTTACAAATCTTCAACTTAATTAAATGTTGAAGACATAAACCATTCATTTTTAAAACTTAAAATAATTGTCAAAGACTGGTGTAAAGTATATATTTGCGCGATTAAAATTTGACATTAAATAAATAAAACCATGCAAAATAAAGGATTAGTAAAATTATTTGCAGTATTGTTTGGATTGGTAAGTATTTACCAATTATCATTCACGTTTAAAAATAACGCGATTGAGAGCAATGCAGCTGAATTGGCAGAAAGTAAAATTGAAGCCTCAGCAGAAGACCGTTCTGCTAAAGTAAACGAATTTGCAACGAACTATTTAGATTCGTTAGCCACTTCAAAAGAAACGGTATTTTTAGGTAACACTTACGGAGAAGTTAAGCAAAACTCAATGAAGTTAGGTCTTGACCTTAAAGGAGGTTTAGAAGCTATACTTCAAATATCAGTAAAGGATATCTTACTTGGATTATCAAATCAAAGTAAAAATCCAAAATTTAGAAAAGCATTAGATGATGCGGACGAGATCCAAAAAAATAGCCAAAACACCTATTTAGAAGATTTCTTTGTGGCTTTTGATGCGATTAAAGGTGATACTAAATTAGCCTCTCCAGATATCTTTGCAAACCGTTCTATGGTTGGAGAGATTGATTTAAATATGTCTGATGACGATACTAAAGCAGTATTAGAAACAAAAATGGACGATTATATTGTCTCTGCTTTTGAAGTATTACGTAAACGTGTTGATGAGTTTGGGGTAACATCTCCAAATATCCAACGTTTAGGTAACTCTGGACGAGTATTATTAGAATTACCAGGAGTAAAAGATGTAGAGCGTGCAACAGAGTTAATTACAACAACTGCACAATTAGAATTCTGGGAAGGTCTAAAAGCGGAACAGTTTACAACATTTTTAGCACAAGCTAATGACGTTATAAAAGCCAAAGAAAAATCTAGCACAGAAGACGAAGAAGCGACTACTGAAGAGCAAGAAATGACTGAAGCTGAAAAAGCTATTGCAGAATTAACAGGTGAAGAAAATGAAGTTGTAAACGTTGTTAATCCATTAAGTGATTTATTAGTAACTCCTGGATATGGAGCGACTTTGGCAATGGTTAAACTATCTGACAGAGAACAAGTAGCAAACTACTTAGCAATGCCAGAAGTTAAAGCATTATTACCTGGCGAATTAAAATACACTAAGTTTTTATTTGGGAAGCCAACTGAAGATAGTGAGTTAGTAGAATTATTTGTTTTAAAAGGAAACAGAGATAATGAGCCACCATTAAGTGGAGCAGTAGTTACAGATGCACGTCAATCTTACAACCAAGCAAACAAAGTGGTTGTAAGTATGCAGATGGATAGTAAAGGTGCTAAGATTTGGGAAAAAATGACAGGTGATGCCTTTAAAACCCAAAGTCAAATTGCAGTGGTCTTAGATGATATTGTATATTCTGCACCAACATCTACATCAGGACCAATTGCTGGAGGAAGCACTGAGATTTCTGGAAGTTTTACCTTAAGTGAAGCTACAGATTTAGCTAACGTATTACGTGCTGGTAAGTTACCTGCAAGTGCAGAGATTATTCAAAGTAGTGTGGTTGGACCATCTTTAGGTCAAGAAGCTATAGATAGTGGAACTATGTCTTTTGGTATTGCATTAGCATTAGTATTATTATGGATGGTATTTTACTATGGTAAAGCAGGTTTATTTGCTGATATTGCCATGTTATTTAACATCTTATTAATTTTTGGAATTCTGTCAGGTATTGGAGCAGTATTAACACTTCCAGGTATTGCAGGTATTGTCTTAACTATTGGTATGTCTGTGGATGCCAACGTACTTATCTTTGAGCGTATTAGAGAAGAGCTCACTAAAGGTAAAGACCAGAAATCTGCTATTCAAGATGGATTTAGTAATGCCTTATCATCTATTTTAGATGCTAACATTACAACAGGTTTAACTGCATTAATCTTATTTATTTTTGGTACTGGACCAATTAAAGGTTTTGCAACAACATTATTAATAGGTATTGGTACGTCGTTATTTACAGCCATTTTTATTACTAGATTATTAGTAGATTGGTATGTAAACAGAGGCGGTAAATTAGACTTTGCAACAGGATTAACTAAAAACTTATTTAGAAACATTAATATCGCTTTCCTTTCAAAACGTAAAGTCGCTTATGTTGTGTCAGGTATTGCTTTAGTTGCAAGTTTAGCGTCATTAACAATTAATGGTTTAGATCAAGGTATTGACTTTGTTGGAGGACGTACTACACAAGTGCGTTTTGCAGAACCAGTTAGTGCAGTAGAAATTGAAGGTATTTTAGCATCACCAGACGTATTTGGTAGTGCAACAGTAAAAACTGTTGGAGATGATAATAATTTAAAAATTTCTACTAAATATAAAGTTAACGAAACTGCAAACGAGGTTGACGAAGAAATAAGAACTAAGATGTATGATGCTTTACAGCCTTATCTTAAAGGTGTTTCTTTTGAAGAGTTTAAAGATCTATCAAAAGAAAACAAGCAAGTTGGTATTATGGATCAATACAAAGTAAGTCCATCTATTGCAGACGATATTAAGCAAGCGTCATTCTGGGCAGTTTTAGGATCTTTAGTAGTGGTGTTCTTATATATCTTATTCCGTTTTAAAAGATGGCAATTCTCTTTAGGTGCAGTAGCAGCAGTATTCCACGATGTTATCATTGTATTAGGAGTATTCTCTATTACCTACAAGTTTATGCCTTTCTCTATGGAAATCGACCAAGCTTTTATAGCAGCAATCCTAACCGTAATTGGTTACTCGCTGAATGATACAGTAGTTGTATTTGATAGAATTAGAGAATTTTTTAACGAGCATACCAACTGGCCATTCAATAAAGTCATTGATAGCTCATTAAGTAGTACATTAAGTCGTACGTTAAATACGTCTTTAACAACCTTAGTGGTGTTATTAGCCATCTTTATTTTTGGTGGAGAGTCTATTAGAGGCTTCATGTTTGCCTTAATTATTGGTGTTATAGTAGGTACCTACTCATCTTTATTTATTGCAACACCAATCATGTACGATTCGGTTAAAAAAGGAAATGCAGCAGACGCATTAAAAAAGAAAGAAGAAGTTATTGACGAAACAGTAGTCAAGTAGTCTTTAACTAATCTTATATTAAAAAGCCTTTCTATTGATTTAGAAAGGCTTTTTTTTAATTTAGTTTTAATGTTTTGGGCGTTACCCACTTTTGCTTTTAGAGGCAAAAGTGCGTCAGGCTTTTCACTCCAATCTTTTTGCTCGTGCCTCACAAAAAGGATTTCTATTACAATCCTTAACGCAGGCAAGTCGATTATGCTATTTTGTGGGCAAAAAACATAGCAGATAGACTAATTTGGATTCAAAAAAAGACCATTAAAATTGTTGTAAACAAATTGAATGGTCTTGATATTTATAGATTAAAATAAATTATTCCACTAACTTATACTCAAAATAGTCCATTTTATCACCAACATCAAGAAGTAGTTTTTGTGCAGTGCCTGCATTAACTTCTAATACAAATTGTGCAGGTGTATTGGATGGTAAACTACTTTCGTCCATAGGTTTAGCATTCTCTTGGAAACTAACAATACGCTTGTTATGGTCAAAAAAGATAAGGTCTAATGGGATACGTGTATTTTTCATGTAAAACGAACGCTCTCTAACATCATTAAACACAAACAACATCCCTTGATTATCTTTCATGCTATCACGATACATTAATCCTGTTTGGATGTCGTAATCTGTTTTAGCAATTTCTATATTAAATACTTTTATAATAGTATCTGTGGTACCTTTAAAAAGGGTGAGTTCACCTTCTTTTTTAAAATCTACTTTAATAGGCTCTATTACTTTCTCTTCTTTACAAGACGTCAAGTTAACAACTAGCGTAACGCATAAAATAAGTAGAGAAGATTTGATATAATGTGTCATTTAATTAACTTTTGTTTTTGGTTTAAATACAAACATAAAATACAAGCCTATTAAAATAAATGGGATACTTAACCATTGTCCTGTATTTAGTCCAAACCAGTTTATAAATTCGTCGCCTTGAGGTTCTTTTACATATTCTACAAAAAATCTAACTGTCCAAAGAAGAACTAAAAATAGCCCAAATAAAAATCCGGTTTGATCTTTTTTTGCGGTTTTAGTATACACAAACCACAAAATTAAAAACACAAAAATATAACTAAATGATTCGTATAATTGTGCAGGATGACGGTAAGGTACAGCTTCTAATAATTGAGACATATTAGAATTTTCAGTGATAGATGCATAAGCCTTTTTTACATCTTTAATTCCTGTTTTTTCTACAATCTCATATTTGTTATAAAAGTTTTGTATAAAACGTACACCATAGTCGCTATCTGTTACTTTTCCAATAATTTCAGAATTAATAAAGTTTCCAATTCTAATAAACACAGCACCAGAAGCTACAGGTATAACTATGCGATCTAAAATCCACATTAACGATTTGTAATTGTATTTTTTTCGGTATAAATACATACCAGCAATTATCCCAATTGCTGCACCATGACTGGCTAATCCTTGAAATCCTTGAAACTCAAAACCACCTGCAAACTTAAACGGTAAAATAACACTTAATGGATCTTGTGTAAATAATTCGGGTTGATAAAATATAACATGACCCATTCTTGCACCTAACATAGTGGCTAAAACGGTGTAAATAAATAAAGGGTCTAAATACTCTAACTTGATGTTTTCGCGTTTAAAAATACGTTTCATAATAGCATGTCCAAGGACAAATGCAACAATCCACATTAAGCTATAAAAATGAATTTTGAAATTTCCAACAATATCGATTCCTGTTAATGGATTCCAATCGAATTTAAGTAAGTACATAGTTTGTTTTTTGGAGTTGTAAATATAGCATTTATGCTTTATTTATTAGAATTTATTTAAGGTACAGGATCAAAACCACTTCCTCCCCATGGATGACAACTAAAAATACGTTTTAGGCTTAATCGTCCACCTTTTAATAATCCGTGTTTTAATAATGCTTCTTTGGTGTAATGTGAGCATGTTGGTTGGTATCTACAGGTTGCTGGAGTAAATGGAGAGATAAGGGTTTGATAAACCTTTATTAAAAATAAGAATGGTGCGATTAATAGTTTTTTCATAATAAAAAAGTCCTCTCTAAAACAAAAGGACTTAATTAGTTTTAATTAGTAGAAAAGGTCGTCCCTTCCTTACCATCGTTAAGTTGAATACCTGCTTCTGCAAGCTCGTCTCTAATTTTATCCGACAAGGCAAAGTCTTTATTAGCTCTGGCTTCTTGACGTAGTTTAATTAATAACTCTACTGCTCCAGTAAGTTTATCTGTTCCAGATGAGCTTATCGATTTATCGTTTTTTAGACCTAAAATATCAAAAATAAAAGCATTGATGGATTTTTTAAAACTGTCTAAATCCTTTTCAGAGATAGTTTCTGTGCCTTCTTTAATTTGATTGATGTATTTAACACCTTCAAATAAATTGGCGATTAAAATAGGTGTGTTAAAGTCATCATTCATCGCATCATAGCATTTTTGTTGCCATGCTTCTATATTTAATGATGAGGTGTCAGCAGTTTTTAAATCATCTAACTGACTCACTGCTTCCATTAATCTGTTATAGCCTTTTTCGCTTGCTAATAATCCATCATTTGTAAAATCTAAAATACTTCTGTAATGTGCTTGAAGCATAAAAAATCTTGCAACACTTGGTGTGTAGGCTTTGGTAATGTGCGGATTATTACCAGAAAAAATCTCTGAAGGTAATATAAAATTACCTGTTGATTTTGCCATTTTTTTACCATTCATAATTAGCATATTGGCATGCATCCAGTAGTTAACTGGCGTATTACCTTTGGCTGCTTGGTTTTGGGCAATCTCACACTCGTGATGTGGGAATTTTAAATCCATTCCGCCACCATGAATGTCAAAATGCTCACCAAGATATTTGGTGCTCATAGCTGTACATTCCAAATGCCAACCAGGGAAACCATCGCTCCATGGTGATGGCCAACGCATAATATGTGTTGGTTCTGCTTTTTTCCAAAGTGCAAAATCTTGAGGGTTTTTCTTGTCTGATTGTCCATCAAGCTCTCTGGTATTATGAATAAGATCTTCTAATTTACGTTTACTTAAAATACCGTAATTATTAGTTATATTGTATTTGTGTACATCAAAATAAACAGACCCATTAACCTCGTAAGCAAAACCATTGTCGATAATGGTTTTAATAAGCTCTATCTGCTCAATAATATGTCCTGTAGCAGTAGGTTCTATACTAGGAGGAAGAAAGTTAAAGGTGTTTAATATATTATGAAAGTCTACTGTATAGCGTTGCACGACTTCCATTGGCTCGATTTCTTCAAGACGTGCTTTTTTAGCAATACGATCTTCACCAACATCTGCATCATTTTCTAAGTGTCCTGCGTCAGTAATGTTTCTAACGTATCGCACTTTATAACCTAAATGTTTAAGGTATCTAAAAATAACATCAAAAGACATAAATGTCCTTACGTTTCCTAAATGGACATTACTGTAAACGGTTGGCCCACAAACATACATACCTATATAACCAGAATTAATTGGTGTAAAATCATCTTTTTCGCCACTAAGCGAATTATATATTTTGATGTGTTGTTGTTTGTAAAGTTCCATTAGTTATTTAGTTATTACTAAAATTTTGTGTCCAATTTGATGTAATCTAAAAATTCGCGTCTAGTCGCTTTCTTTTTAAATTGTCCACCAAATTCTGAAGTTACTGTACTGCTTTCTACGTCTCTTATTCCTCTAGAATTAACACATAAGTGTTTAGCATCAATGACGCAAGCAACGTCTTTTGTGCCTAACACATCTTGTAATTCTTTTACAATTTGAATAGTTAAACGTTCCTGTACCTGTGGTCGCTTTGCAAAATAATCTACAATGCGATTCATTTTAGATAAACCTACTACTGTTCCGTTTGAAATGTAAGCCACGTGAGCTTTACCTACTATCGGTAACAAATGATGCTCGCATGTAGAATACACAGTAATGTTTTTTTCTACCAGCATTTCTCCATATTGATATTTGTTTTCAAAGGTTGAAGCACTTGGTTTTTTGTCAGGATGTAAGCCTCCAAATATTTCGTTAACAAACATTTTAGCAACACGTTTTGGTGTGCCTTTTAGGCTGTCATCTGTTAAATCTAAGCCCAAGGTTTCCATGATGTTTGTGACATCTTTTTTGATGCTTTCAATTTTGTCAGAATCTGATAACTTAAAAGCATCTAGTCGTAATGGAGTATCGTGATTGGTGCTAATATGATTTTCGCCAATAGCATCGTTTTCTTCTATATTATTTTCAATCTTCATTTAAATACGGTCTGTAAATAGGTGTATAAAATAGTTTGCAAAGATAAGCAATAAAAAAATTTCTATAAGGGTAGGAAAATATTAATTACAGTTGTTATATATATAGGAATAAAAAAAATAGCAATAAGATAGACGTATTAACACTTATTTTATTAAAATTTTCTTAATTTTCCCACTTAATTTCACCTAAAAGACATGAGACTTAAACTATTATTTACTCTATTATTCGGTTTTGTGATGTTTACACAACAAGGCACTGCTCAAACCAAAAGAAAGCTACAAACACAATTAGTTAACTATGATAAAAATGTTGATGCACCATTGACTGCTAAAGAGTTAGCTATGTTGAAAGAAGTGTATCAAGATAAGTTAGAGGAATATGTATTAAGTAATGCGCAACGAGTTAAAGATTTTAAGCACCTATTAAGAAATAGACTTGTAATTAGAGAAATACCAAATGTTACAGATGAGAGTAAATATACATTACTGTCCAGTGTTAAGCTATTTAATAATTATAATCCTGACCTTAAAAGAGACGATACGTTTAATAGTTCTACATTTAATCCACTTAAATATAACTTAGGGTTTTTTACAAGTGGATCAAGTATTTATAAGATTGATAATACTAATTACTTTATTATTATTAAGCCTCAAACCACAAAAAAATAAATACATTAATTGTAATAGATTAAATTGTATTCTAAATATACTACAATGAAGAAATTTTTACTAGCCCTCATATTTCTAAATACTTATATCACCTTTTCTCAAGATGTATTAATGCAAACAACTACTGTTAATCAATGTGGTGGTGTGTTTTACGATTCTGGTGGAGCAGCTAATAATTATGCAGATGGTGAAAGTTTTATTTTGACTATTTGTCCAGACACGCCTGGTCAACAAGTACAATTAGATTTTACAGCATTTAGTACTCAATTAAATGCAGATGTTATGACCATCTACGATGGTGACGATACAACAGCTAATCCTTTTGGAACATATTCTGGTGGTGGAGCAGCAGCAAATCCTGGAATGTTTTCAGCAACTCCAACAAATCCTACGGGTTGTTTAACTATAGAGTTTGTTTCTGATGGAGCAGGAAATACTAGTGGTTGGGAAGCAAACATATCTTGTTATGAACCTTGCCAAACAATTATATCTCAAATAGACACTACAATGCCAGCTCCAAATGGAGACGGTTATATAAGAGTCTGTCCAAATGAAGAAATCATTTTAAATGGTAGTGCAACATTTTCAGTAGATGGTACAGGAGCAACTTACGAATGGGATTTAGGTGATGGAAATTTTATAAGTGGTCAATCCGCGACGTTTTCTTATCCAACACCTGGCGTCTATATTGTCAATTTAAATGTAACAGATACTAATACGGATCCTGGTCCTGGAGGTTGTACCAATGATAATTTAATTAATCAAGTAGTACAAGTAGGTACAGAACCTGATTTTGCTGGTACTCAGGCTGTAGATAATGTAATTTGTTTCGGAGATTCAACAACTATAAATGGTGTAGTAACTCCAACTGAGTTTATTAACGATTGTACACCTCCTGTAAGTGGTTTAACATCCCTTCCCGATGGAGGAGGTTTAACTTATGAAACCTCTGTGACAGTAGATTGTTATGATTCTGCGCAAACGCTAACAGATGTCAATCAAATTGTCGCTATATGTGTTAATATGGAGCACTCCTTTATGGGTGATTTAGATATAAATATTATAAGTCCTACAGGGCAATTAGCTGTGTTGAAAGGGTATCCTGGTGGAGGAGGTACTTATCTTGGTGGAGCTGACAACAATGACGATGAGGTACCTGGAGTTGGTGCAGAGTATTGTTTTTCTGTAACAGGTACAGTTACTTTAGAAAACGGACCTACAGTTATTGCTGGATCTAATCCTCCTAATAATTCTATTGTATCCGGAACATATTTACCCGAAGGTGGCTTTGGGCCATTATTAGGAAGTCCATTAAATGGAGACTGGACTATACAAATTATTGATAATTTAAATATTGATGATGGTACTATTTTTTCATGGAGCATAGAGTTTGATCCTAACTTACAACCACCAGAATTATCATTTACTCCTGTAACCGTTACTGAAGGATGGGATGCAGATCCTGCTATTGTAAGTACAACAGGTAATGATATTGTTGTACAACCTGCTACTGCGGGAACACATTGTTTTACTTACAGAACTACAGATGATTTTGGTTGTGAATATACTGAAGTTGTGTGTATCGACGTATTGCCAGAAATTGATAATGGTTTGCCAAGCGATTTGTTTTTATGTAATCCAGGTGCGCCACCTTATATTTTTGATTTAACTCAAAATGATGCTACTATTACTGCTCCTTCTGCTATTCCAGGTGATTTAGTAATTACTTATTATGAAGCTCAAGCAGATGCAGATAATGACACAGCACCTATAGCTACACCAGCTAATTATAGTTCTTCAGCAGTGTTAGGAGTGCCTCAAACCATTTATGTAAGAGTTGAATATTTAAATTCTGGGTGTTATGAAACTGAAACGTTTACTTTAAACATAACAACCCAACCAACAATAAATCCTGCTCCAGATATGGAGACTTGTGATGATCCTTCAAATGATGGGTTTGAACCATTTGATTTAGAGTCTCAAAATTTAGCTATTTTAGGGACGCAATCTTCTGCTAATTTTATAGTTACTTATCATTTAAGCTTTGCTGATGCAGATATGGGAGTAGGAGCTTTGGTAAGTCCATATACCAATACGGTTAATCCACAACCAATTTATGTTAGAGTTCAAGTTATAAGTGATGCAGCTTGTTATATTGCCTCTCCAATACCAGTCTTTAATTTAATTGTTAATTTAAACGATGATTCATCGTTTACTATGACGCCTAATTGTGCTGGAGGAACAGTAAGTGGAGTAGTTACTCCAGGTGGTACGTTTTCTTTTAACCCTGTTCCTACAGATGGTGCTACTATAGATTCATCAACTGGTGATGTAACTAATGGTGTCTCTGGAGCTAGTTATACTATTGAATATACGACTTCTGGAATTTGTCCAACAACAACTACTCAAGGTCTAACCATACAAACTACTGACGACCCTTCTTTCACACTACAACCAACATGCGATGGTGGTGTTGTAGATACAGTAACTACACCAGGTGGAACCTTTGCTTTTAATCCTGTTCCTACAGATGCAGCAGTTATAGATTCTACTACCGGAACTATTACAAGTGGTACATCAGGAGCAACTTATACAGTAGAATATACAACTAATGGTACTTGTCCAGATAACAGCACACAATCAGTTACTGTATTTCCTGCAGAAGATGCTACGTTTTCTGTAATTGAAAATTGTGATGGAGCAACCATGAATATTATTGGAGATATGGGTGGAACATTCGTATTTAACCCTATGCCGACAGATAGCGCAACTATAGATGCAACAACAGGAGAAGTAACCAATGGAGTTTCTGGAACCACTTATACCGTAGAATATACAACTTCAGGACCTTGTCCTGAAAATAGTTTCCAAAATGTTACTGTTTTAAACCAAGATGATCCTTCTTTTACAGTTCAAGCTAATTGTGATGGTGGAATTGTAGATTCTGTCGTTACACCTGGCGGAACTTTTGCATTTAACCCAGCAGTAACAGATGCAGCGGTAATTGATGTCAATGCAGGTACAGTAACATCTGCAACTCCAGGTGCAAGTTATACCATTGAATATACAACTGCAGGAGCTTGTACAGGCACTAGTACTCAAATTTTAAATGTGCTTTCTGCTGATGATTCCTCATTTACTTATACACCAACATGTGATGGAGGTGTAGTAGACACAGTAGCAACACCAGGTGGAACATTTACATTTAATACACCACCAGCAGATGCAGCAGTTTTAGACGCTTCATCTGGTTTAATAATAGGAGGAAATCCTAACTCAACTTATAGTGTTGATTACACGACTAATGGACCATGTCCAACAACAACTAATCAATCAGTAACTGTATATCCAGAACCTGTTGCAATAGCACCTACTCCACTTGAAGTATGTGATGATAACACTCCAGACGGATTCACATCTATAGACTTAAGCATAAAAAACAATGAGATTAGTGGAGGTAATCCAGCCTATGCAGTGACGTATTATCTAACGCAAATGGATGCAGATATGGAAGTTAATCCATTACCAATTCCCTACACAAATATTAGTAATCCACAAGTGATTTTTGTACGAGTTGAGGATGTTAATACAAGCTGTTACACAACTACAACCTTACAATTAGATGTCGAGCAAGCACCAGTAGCCTTTACACCAACCCCTTTAGAGTTTTGTGATCCAGACAGTGATGGTTTTGGCGTATTTACATTAAGTGATGCCGAAGCGGAAATCACAGGAGGCGCACCAGGCTTAACGGTTACTTATCACGAAACACCAAGTGATGCCCAAAACAACGTCAATGCACTAGCTAGTCCATACAATAATATTGTGGTAGACATGCAAACCATTTATGTACGCGTAGAAAGTTCAACAATAGCGACAGCTTGTGCTAGCTTTGTCGATTTAGTATTAATAGTAAACCCAACACCTCAGATTACAGACCCAAGCCCATTAGAAGTTTGTGATAACGATGCAGATGGTATAGCAATATTTGATTTAGAATTAAACAATGCAGAGATTTTAAACCAATTAGATACAGATGCGACTAACGATCTAGCAGCAGCAGACTATACCATCACGTTTTATGAGACTGCAGCCAATGCAGCAGTACCGCAAAACGCTATAGCCACACCTAATGCCTACACCAATACTACACCAGACATGCAAACCGTTTGGGTGCGTGTAGATGATAATACTAATGGGTGTTCTACCATAACCACTATGGATTTAATAGTCAATCCATTACCAGTATTAGTACAACCAGACCCATTAGAGTTATGCGATTACAATAATCCAGGAGATGAGGTAGAAGCTTTTAATTTAGAAGATGCTAATGCACAAATATTAAACGGACAAACGGGAATTACATTAACGTATTACGACACACAAGCAGGAGCAGACAATGCAATCGCAGCAAATCAGATTTTTAGCCCTTATACCAATACCATAGTTGCTCCAGCAACGTCAGCAAACCCACAAACAATTTATATACGTGCAGAAGATAATGTAACAGGCTGTGTTAGTACTATAACCTTAGATTTAAGAGTCAATCCTATCCCGTCACCAGTAGCCAATCCAACAGCACTAGTAGAATGTGATGACGATAACGATGGGTTTACCAGCTTTGATTTAGACAGTCAAACAGCAACCATATTAAATGGCGAGCCAGACGTTAGCATTAGCTACCACGAAACCCAAGCAGATGCGACCAATGACTTAAACCCATTAACCAGTCCATACACCAATATTGTAGCCAACAATCAAATGATATATGTTAGAGCAGAAAACGATCTAACAGGCTGTATTACCGTTGTTGTATTACCACTAGAAGTACAACCTTCACCAGTAGTACCAGTAGCTTTAGACGATTATATTGTGTGTGATGATAATAGTGATGGCTTCAATCAATTTGATTTTGATACGGTCATGACACCGCAAATCTTAGGAGCTCAAAACCCAGCAGATTTTACATTAACCTATCACACTACACAATTAAACGCAGAGAATGGTACCAGTCCAATTGTCAATACAGGCAACTATACCAATGCTACCAATCCACAAACTATTTATATCAGACTAGTTAGTAATACCAATGGATGTGTAAGTACAGGACAGTTTATTATACGTGTAGAGTTCCCACCAGTAATTGTGCAACCAACACCATTAGCCATTTGTGATGAGCTAGACGCTAACTATTATGAAAATAATGATGACATGGCAGTCTTTGATTTAACGGTTAAGAATGACGAAATCACCGCAGGAAACGTCAGTTGGATTGTTACCTATTACGAAACCCAAGCAGATGCACAAGCAGACACCAACGCTATAGTAGACCCAACCATGTATACCAATATGATGGTTAATGGCAATCCAGCCAATCCACAGACGGTATATGTTAGAGTTACAGATGAAGACACAGGATGCTTCAGTTTTACCACACTTACTATTCGTGTGTTACCAAACCCAACACCAACACCAAATCCAGATAATTTAGAGTTGTGTGATGATGTTAACGTCGTTGGTCCAAACGATTTAATAGAAATCTTTGATTTAACTACCAATGAAGTGGCAACCATTAATGGCGAAGCAGGAGTAAGCGCAAGCTACTATACAGATTTAAATGACGCCTTATCAGGAACCAATCAAATAGCAGATCCAACGATGCATACCAATGAGGATCCAGCCAATCCAGGCGTAGCCATCAATCCACAAACCATCTATGTACGTGTTACAAACGGGACAGATGCAACAGGAACAAGCGGAACAGGATGTTATACCATTGTTAGTTTTGATGTAATTGTCAATCCATTACCAGTAGTAAGTCCAATAGAAGATTATATCTATTGCGAACTATTTAACGATGGACAATACGGATTTGATTTAGAAAGTAAAACAGACGAGATATTAAATGGACAAGACCCAAGTATATTCACGGTAACCTACCATGAAACACAAGGTGAAGCAGACACAGCGATGAATGCATTAAGCAGTCCGTATACCAATACCAGTAACCCACAAACCATTTATGTAAATATTACCAATACGCTAACGGGTTGTGACACGACGACCAGCTTCAATATAGAAGTTCAAGAAGCCGCACAAGCCAATCCAGATATGGTACCAATCGTATATGAGATTTGTGATGATAATATGGAGACTGATGGAGATACGACTAACGACAGTGCTCAGTTTGATTTACTAACTCAAAACCCAGACGTGTTAGATGGACAAGATCCAGCCAACTACATTGTTAGCTACTATGCGACACAAGCAGATGCAGATGCAGGTACCAATCCAATACCATTCTTGTATGAAAATACGACCAACCCACAAGTCATTTATGTACGTGTGGATAACGACACGATGGTAGATGACGGTACAGGAACCGGAACCATGATAGACAGTTCTATTTGTTATGAAACTGCAGAAATCACCTTGCAAGTCAACCCATTACCAGAGTTTGATATAGACGATAGCTATTTGCTATGTATCAATACTAACGGAACAGAAGTGGTTAATCCACCAGTAATAGAAACAGGATTAAACACTACAGACTATACCTTTGAGTGGTTATTAGAAGGTGTTACCCTTGCAGGAGAAACCGGAAGTAGTTTAACACCAACACAAGGCGGAAACTATACTGTGATTGTTACAGATGTGACCACAAGTAGTGTTACGATGTGTCAAAACTCAGATACCACTATTGTAGAAGAAAGCGAACCACCAGTGGTAGACGCAGAGGTTACCACCGAAGCGTTTGCAGACGTCCATAATATATTAGTCACAGCCACAGGAAGCGGAGTCTCAGCTTACGAGTTTAGCTTAGATGATGGTGTATGGGAATTAGGTGTATTAAATACAGATGGCAGCTACACTTATACCTTTACAGATGTTGCAGGAGGCGATCATATAATAACGGTAAGAGACATCAATGGATGTGGAGAAACCAGTGTGCCAGTAACCGTAATGGACTACCCACACTTCTTTACACCAAATGATGATGGCTTTAATGACACTTGGAATATTTACGGAATCCAAAACCAGCCAGATGCAGTCATCTACATCTTTGACCGTTATGGTAAGTTGTTAAAGCAGTTAAGTCCAACCAGTCCAGGATGGGATGGAACCTTTAATGGTAACCCAATGCCAACCAGTGACTATTGGTTTACAATAGACTATAAAGAACCAAGTGATTTAACACAGCAAAAACAATTTAAAGCACACTTTACTTTAAAACGATAAGATTGCTTAAAAACATAAACATAAAAAAGCCTGAACATCTCGTTCAGGCTTTTTTAATACCATTAAGAACTAAAATTACTTTACTTCAAAAGTAAGTTTTAGATTTACTCTAAACTCAGTAACATCATCATCTTTAATAATAGTGATATAGAACGTATGTTTTTTACACTAATTGACAAATTATATAGACAAAAAAAAGTCCGAACTAGAAATTCAGACTTTTTAAATATTCAAGTATAAATTTTATAATTTAAAACCTAAGGTTAACGTAATGTTGGTATTATCATTATTGATGTTAGCAGCATTAATTAAGCCTACATTGTAAAGTTGTTCGTTACGCTCTTGGCTAGAATTACTATAAGCTAAATCCAAATTTATAGCATTAAAATTATAACCTAAGCCTAACGAATATCCAGTCAAATCTCCAACAGTGCTTCCATCTGCATAAGGGCTTTCTTCAAATCTATAACCACCTCTGAAACTAAATTGTTTTACCTTGTATTCTGCCCCAATTCTATAAGTAGAAGCAGCAGTTAGTGTATTTTCAATTATCGTGTTTTGTAAATCAAAATAAGTGTCAGATGTAGGTTTAAATTTAGTTTTACTATAATCTCTTCTAGAGTAATCAAAACTAATTAATCCTTGTGTTCCAAATACATAAGCTAAGCTTCCTGTGATTTTGCTAGGCGATTGTATTCTGTAGCTTGGAAATACATTTAAAATGTTAGGATCTACTATTTGATAGAAATCTCCATTAGTGTCATCTAAAACTAAAGTTTCTAAATATTGTGTAGTTTCTTCCCTTATGGTCATCCAGGTTGGAGAATCGTAAGTGAATCCAGCTCTTAGCTCGTTAGTTAGTTTAAAAATACTTCCTAATTGAAAAGAAAATCCAGAGCCATTAGTAGTAAGTGTGTTATCAAATAGCACTTCACCTACCGTTGAGCTTGCACTGGAATTAGATTCTAACAAACTAGTAAAACGGTTGTAGTTTAAAAAATGAGAATTAAGATTTAATCCCAAGTATATGTCATCCTCGTATTGAGCAGCCATATTAAAACTGATTTTTCCGTTATATCCTGTAGATGTATATAAATAATTTTGTTGAAATGAGTTACCAGTAATGTTACTAGAATAGTTAGTATTGTCATCATCAAATGAGTCAGGTTCTAATATGTAAGAATCATAACCTAAAAAGGCTTGTTGATGTTGATAACCAAATGCACTACCAATTTCTGAATAGGCTTCCGATGTGGTTTCACCTGGAAATGATGAGATTTCATCCAAACGTAATCCTTGGGCATTTGCTAAAAAATAATTTCCAATACTTGTATTACCAGTACCAATTGCTCTCCAATCATCTTCGTAATTTTTTGTATTATCAAAAGCTAATCCTAGTGAAAATTTTCTCCAAGGAGAATTGTTATTTTGGTTTTTAAATACAAATACAGCTCCACCTTGGGTTAAGTCAATTGTAGAGTTTGACGTGTTTCGATTACCGTTAAAGTAGTTAGTGTTATTGTCTTTACTATCACTACCCAATGAGATGGAAGCAAAACTAGTAGTAAAAACAGCGGAACCAGCTGGATTTAAGCTTATAGCACTTAAATCTCCACCTAGTGCTCCGAATGCTCCACCCATAGCTTGAAATCTTGCAGAACCTTTTATAGTTCCATCAGTATACCTTAAGGCGTCGTTAATATCTTGTGCTTGACTTATAGACATAGATAGGGTACCTATGACTAGCATAATTAATTTCTTCATAAACTATTTGTTTTAAATTTTAACCTCTACCTCTTCTTGATCCTCCGCTGCTACCTCTTGATGAAGAACTACTTCTTGTAGAGTTACTTCTAGAAGGTGAGCTTGTTCTAGGTGTAGAATTGTTGCTTCTAGGTCTTGACGAATTAGTTCTAGGTCTTGAGTTAGTACTCCTAGGTCTGGTAGTATTGGTTCTTGGTCTAGAATTTGTGCTTCTAGGTCTTGTGGTATTAGTTCTAGGTCTAGTAGTATTAGTTCTAGGTCTAGTAGTACTTGTTCTAGGCCTTGTAGTCGTATTAGTTCTTGGTCTAGTTGTAGTATTAGTTCTAGGTCTATTAACAGAATTTCTTGTACTTAAAACAGAACCTCTATTGGCAAGTGTTCCACGTCGTCCAGTGTTATAAGCAATTCCTCTTCTATAATAATTATTTCTATTAAATCCATTATACGCATAACCATAGTATGGTGGGCACCATGCATTCCAACCAAATCCAAAACCAGCATTCCAACCCCAACCATAATTCCAAGCGTAAGGATTATTCCATCCCCAATTGTTCCATCCCCAATTATTCCAACCCCAACCCCAACGATTGAAGCCCCATGGTCTATTCCACGCCCAAGGATTGTTCCAACCCCAACCAAAGTTATTCCATCCATTATCATATACGTTAATTACGACGTTTTCGTTAGCAGCTCCCCAACCACCATTTTGGTTTTCGCCATCTAAAGTTTCATCGTAAGTACCTTGGTAAGAATCAATGTCAGTGAAAACATCATCAGATTCATTATATATTTCAGCTTCTAAAGCTTTTTCTTTAAAGTAATTGGTGTAGTAATCATTATTAGTTTCTACTGGTCTAGCTTCCGTTTCTTGAACTTCAATTTGTGTAGAAGTTTCATAAATACCGTCACTTGTTTGTCCAACGTATTGATATGAGCCACATGAGCTTAAAGCCAATACAGCAAAAAGCGCCATAAAAGCAGGTATTTTGTTAGATAAGTAGTTAATTAATTTCATAACGTGTTGTTTTTAATTGTTGAACATTACAAAAATAGTTAGTTTTGTCGAACTATTTTATTATTTAACATAATCACAATATTTGTGCCAAAATACTGTATATGAGTAAAAAACTAACAAGTAGAGCCGAAAATTATTCCAAATGGTATAATGAATTGGTTGTTGAAGCGGATTTAGCAGAAAATTCAGCTGTAAGAGGCTGTATGGTTATCAAACCTTATGGATTTGCTATTTGGGAAAAAATGCAAGCAGAATTAGATAGAATGTTTAAGGAAACTGGTCATCAAAATGCATATTTTCCTCTGTTTGTGCCTAAAAGCTTGTTTGAAGCTGAAGAAAAAAACGCTGAAGGTTTTGCTAAAGAATGTGCAGTTGTTACTCATTATAGATTGCAAAATGATCCAGATAAACCTGGTAAATTAAGAGTAGACCCAAAAGCCAAACTAGAAGAAGAGTTAGTAGTGCGTCCAACGAGCGAAGCTATTATTTGGAATACCTACAAGGGATGGATTCAATCTTACAGAGATTTACCATTGTTGATAAATCAATGGGCAAACGTAGTTCGTTGGGAAATGCGTACAAGATTATTTTTACGTACAGCTGAGTTTTTATGGCAAGAAGGTCATACAGCTCATGCAACAAAAAAAGAAGCTTTAGCTGAAGCTGAACTAATGAATAATGTCTATGCTACTTTTGCTGAAAACTTTATGGCTATTCCAGTTATACAAGGTCTAAAAACAGAAAGTGAACGTTTTGCAGGTGCAGATGAAACCTATTGTATTGAAGCCTTAATGCAAGATGGTAAAGCGTTACAAGCTGGTACGTCTCACTTTTTAGGTCAGAATTTTGCCAAAGCATTTGATGTAAAGTTTACTTCAAAAGAAGGAAAGCAAGATTATGTATGGGCAACATCTTGGGGAGTGTCTACCAGATTGATGGGAGCTTTAATTATGACCCATAGTGATGACAAAGGATTAGTATTACCTCCAAATTTAGCACCTAATCAAGTAGTTATTGTTCCTATTTATAAAAATGAAGAGCAATTAGACGCTATCACTGAAGTAGTTAATGGAATAATGAAAGATTTAAGATCTAAAAATATATCTGTTAAATATGACAACAGAGATACGTTTAGACCAGGAGCAAAATTTGCTCAGCATGAATTACAAGGTGTACCTTTAAGAATTGCAATTGGTGCTAGAGATTTAGAAAATGGTACCGTAGAACTTGCTAGACGTGATACATTAACAAAAGAAATAGTACCATTAAACAATCTAATAAAAACAGTTGAAGATTTAATGACCGAAATACAAGATGCATTATTTAAAAAAGCATTAGATTTTAGAGAAGCACACATTACAGAGGTAGAATCCTTTGAAGAGTTTAAGGAGGTATTAGAAACTAAAGGCGGATTTATCTCTGCTCATTGGGATGGTACTACTGAAACAGAAGATAAAATCAAAGAATTAACTAAAGCAACTATTAGATGTATCCCTTTAGAAGGACAGTTTGAAAAAGGAGCTTGTGTCTTCACTGGTGCGCCATCTAAACGTCGTGTATTATTTGCAAAAGCGTATTAATGCAATTTTTTTCAATTTTTTTTAATTAGTTGTTGCAACATTTAAAAATAGTTGTATTTTTGCATCCGCAATGGAAACATTGAAGGTTATTTGAAAAAGATTGCAAGATTTAAATATTAAATTTATATTTGCGCTCTCAATAGCAAAATGGCCCGTTCGTCTATCGGCTAGGACGCCAGGTTTTCATCCTGGTAAGAGGGGTTCGATTCCCCTACGGGCTACAATTTTTTAATAAAAAAGAAAAAATAAACAAAATGGCAAATCATAAGTCATCGTTAAAAAGAATTAGAAGTAACGAAACTAAGCGTTTAAGAAATAAGTATCAGCATAAGACTACTCGTAATGCGATTAAGAAGTTGCGCGAGATGGATAACAAGAAAGAAGCTGTGGCTTTGTTTCCAACTGTTGTATCTATGTTAGATAAGTTAGCTAAGAATAACGTTATTCATGCTAATAAAGCTTCTAACTTAAAATCTAGTTTAGCTAAGCACGTTGCTGCTTTATAAACAGTTTTAGTTATATAATATTATAAGCGTTTCACTTTGTGAAGCGCTTTTTTTTATGCTTTAAATTTTGATGGTATTATTTAGCAATAATAGATTGTTAGGTAAAATGATGCCATAAAAAAAGCCTTAATTTGAATATTAAGGCTTCTTAGTTTATTGCAAAGTTTCTTTAACCGTTCATAGAGATTAAAAACTCTTCGTTATTTCTAGTTTGTTTAAATCTATCGTTTATAAATTCCATAGCTTCTACAGGATTCATATCTGCTAAGTATTTACGCATAACCCACATACGTTGTATTGTAGTTTCATCTAATAATATGTCATCACGACGTGTACTAGACGATGTTAAATCTATTGCTGGGAAAATACGACGATTAGATATTTTTCGATCCAATTGTAGCTCCATATTACCTGTACCTTTAAATTCTTCAAAGATTACTTCGTCCATTTTAGAACCAGTTTCTGTTAAAGCAGTTGCAATAATTGTAAGTGATCCACCATTTTCTATGTTACGTGCTGCTCCAAAGAAACGTTTTGGTTTGTGTAATGCATTAGCATCGACACCACCAGACAATATTTTTCCTGATGCTGGTTGTACTGTATTGTAAGCTCTAGCTAAACGTGTAATAGAGTCTAAAAGGATTACTACATCGTGTCCGCACTCAACTAATCGTTTTGCTTTTTCTAACACGATATTAGCAATCTTTACATGCTCATGTGCTTCTTTATCAAACGTAGAGGCTATAACTTCTCCACGCACATTACGTTGCATGTCTGTTACCTCTTCAGGACGCTCGTCTATTAGTAAAATCATTTGATAGACTTCTGGATGGTTTGCAGCAATTGCATTAGCCACATCCTTTAATAACATAGTCTTACCAGTTTTTGGTTGAGATACAATCATACCACGTTGTCCTTTTCCTATTGGAGAAAATAAGTCCATGATTCTTGTAGAAATGGTGCTTTGTTTTTCAGCTATGTTAAATTTTTCTTGCGGAAATAATGGTGTTAAATGCTCAAAAGCTACACGGTCTCTAACTACATTTGGGTTTTGACCATTGATTTTGCTAACCTTTATTAACGGGAAGTATTTTTCGCCTTCTTTTGGTGGACGTACATGACCTAAAACCGTATCTCCAGTTTTTAATCCAAATAAACGGATTTGAGATTGTGATACATAAATATCATCTGGTGATGATAAGTAGTTGTAATCTGATGAGCGTAAAAATCCATAGCCATCTTGCATGATGTCTAAAACTCCTTCACTTTCTATGATAGCGTCAAATTCAAAATCTGGTTCTCTGTAACGGTTACGGTTGTCTTTGTTACCATTATGTTGATTACCGTTTTTTTGATTTTTCTGATTTTTTTGGTTGTTGTGTTTTGGACGATTTTGTTGCTTGTTATCTTTTTGTTTCTCGTCCTTATTATCGTTAGCCTGTTTGTTTTTTTGATGATTATGAACTGGCTTTTTGTGCTGTGCTTTTTCTGGAGCAGTGTCATGAGATTTATCTTTAGACTCTAGCTCTGACTTTAAATCTAACTTAGATTGGTTAGTGTTGTCTTTTTGAGGCGCAGGTTTTGCAACTCTTGCTCTTTTAGGTTTTTGTTGTGTAGGTTTTGCTGGTGCTTGTTTTGCTGGTGCATCATCCTTTTTAACGTCTAAAACAGCTTTTGGATCTGCTGCTTGCTTGTCTAGTATTTTATATACTAAATCTAATTTTTTAAGTGAACGAAATTTTGGGACGTTCAATTTTTTAGCTATATCCTGTAATTCAGGTAGCTTCATTTCTTTTAATTGTGAGATTTCAAACATTGATGTTGAATTAACTTATGTAAAATAGTTTTTTTGAATTGATTGTTTCTTGAAGAAAATAAGATAAACTTCTGAAGAATTAACGTTCTGCTAGTGTGAGTGTTGCACAACGTTACTGCAATTATACGACTTTTATTTTAATTTTTTATTCAATATTTATAAAAGAAACTATATTTTTGTCATTCAATTTTATTTTGAAACTATAAAATGTTACAACGCATCCAAACAGTATACTTATTAATTGTAGCTATCATCTCTGGCGGATTGATTTTTGTCTTTGATTTATGGACTACTGCAAATGAGGTTGTTGTATTTGCAAAAGACGAGCTAGTTGTTTTTGGTTTGTTTTTAGGGTCTGCGTTATTAGCATTAATTTCAATATTTAGTTATAAAAACAGGAAATCTCAATTTATGTTGGGACGACTCAATCAGATATTAAACTTAATTTTACTAGGATTTTTCGTGTATCGAATACTAACCGCATCTGGAGAAGCAAATGATGTTTCTGAGAAAGGTGTTGCGATTTTCCTTCCTGTTATTTCTATCGTCTTTTTGATTTTATCAAACAGAGCCATTAAGAGGGATGAAGATCTTGTAAAATCTGTAGATCGTTTACGTTAAACCTAACATCTTAGTAGTATTAGTGCGAAAAAAACCCAAAGTGAAAGCTTTGGGTTTTTTATTTTCTTGGATATTCAATCACTTCCAAATGGTCAATTTTACCATTCTCTACAGTAAAACGAAGCATGGTTCTTACGTTATGAAACCCATGAATTCCGATTGCTCCAGGATTCATATGTAATAAACCTAATTTTTTATCTGGCATCACTTTTAGGATATGTGAATGTCCACAAATAAATAGTTTTGGAGGATTTACTTTTATTTCATCTCTCACTCTACTATTATATTTGTTTGGATAACCACCAATGTGTGTGATCCAAACATCAACACCTTCTATAGTAAATCGGTTATGTTCTGGAAACTCCACACGTGCTTTATTATTATCTATATTTCCCCAAACTGCACGTAAAGGTTTTAATTGTTTAATTTGGTCAGTGACGTTTAAATCACCAATATCTCCAGCATGCCAGACTTCGTCTGCTTGTTTGACGTGTTTTAAAATAGTGTCATCAATATAACTATGTGTATCTGAGAGTAACAGGATTTTTTTCATTTGTTGTTTTCGTGTAAGCGATACTCTTTTTAGTGTCTTAAATTTCTCTAAAACATTCTCACCTTAGTAGGAATAAAATTATCTTTGTTTTTTAAATGTAAAAATACAGCTTTCTTGCGCTATTTTATAGAACTCTCATACAATGGATCAAATTATCATGGTTGGCAAAATCAACCCAATGCTATTTCTGTACAAGAAGTAGTTGAGAAGGCATTGTCAACTATTTTGGGTGAAACTATTGTTGTAATGGGAGCAGGACGTACAGATGCTGGTGTACATGCCAAGCAATTGTTTGCACATTTTGATACAGATTTGGTTTTAGATTTTATAGCACTTAAATTTAAACTCAATTCTTTTTTACCAAATGATGTTGCTATTTGTTCAATTTTTAAAGTAAAAGAAGACGCACATGCCAGATTTGATGCTACAAGTAGAGCCTATTTATACAGAATTGCATTGCAGAAAAATCCTTTTAATGTAGATGCTGCTTATTACGTTAAGCAGACTCTTGATGTTAAAAAGATGCAGGAAGCCTCAGAAATTCTATTTAAGTATAAAGATTTTCAATGCTTTTCAAAAACAAATACTGATGTAAAGACGTATAATTGTGTAATAATGAAAGCCCATTGGCAAGTCATTGAAGACGAATTGCATTTTACAATAAAAGCAGACCGATTTTTACGTAACATGGTTCGTGCAATTGTAGGGACGTTAATTCAGGTTGGAATAGGTAAATTACAAGTTGAGGATATGCATACTATAATAGCTTCAAAAAATAGGAGCGAAGCAGGTTTTTCTGTTCCAGCACATGGTTTATATTTAACAGAAGTAGCGTATCCAGAGGACATAATATTAAAAGAAGACTAATTTATATATTTTCGTAATCACGAAAAGTAAACATGACAAAAACTAAAGAAAACATATTTGATCTAGGCTTATTTAAACGCTTGTTTAAATACACTAAACCATACAGAATAGTATTTTATAGCTTAATCATTTCAGTATTAATTTTAGGAGCTTTAAGTATTGCTACTCCTGTGTTACTTAGAGAAATTATTGACGAGCATTTAGTAAAAAACGACTTTAAAGGCTTTGTTAATTTGATTGTATTAATGATTGGTTTGTTGGTAGCTCAAGTGGTGTTTCAGTGGTTTTTTATTTTTTATTCGTCTTGGTTAGGGTTAAAAATGGTAAAAGATATTCGTGTGAAGTTGTTTGACCATATTCTAAGCTTTAAAATGAAGTATTTTAACACCTCTTCAGTTGGTGTGTTAATTACAAGAGCAGTAACAGATATGGAGCGTATATCGTCTGTTTTTGGTGATGGTTTATTTACTATTATCAGAGATTTACTAGTCATGGTAGTTATTTCTGGAGCTATGTTGTATTACAATTGGCAATTAAGCTTAATTGTATTTGTAACCTTACCAATAGTATTATTTGCTACAAAAATTTTCCAACGTTACATGAAACGTGCGTTTGAAGATGTACGTAATGAAGTGTCTAATCTAAACTCGTTTGTTCAAGAACGTGTAACTGGAATGAAAATTTTACAATTATTTACGCGAGAAGACACAGAATATAAAAACTTTAAAGAAATAAATAATCGTCATAAAAAAGCATGGTTAAAAACGGTTTGGTATAACTCTATTTTCTTTCCGATAGCAGAATTTTTAGGCTCCTTAACCACAGGTTTAGTGGTGTGGTATGGTGGATTAAATATTTTGGTTGAAGGTAGTAATGTCACACCTGGTGCATTGTTTATGTTTATTACTATGATACCTATGTTGTTTAGGCCATTACGTCAAATAGCAGATAAGTTTAATACCCTTCAAATGGGAATGATTGCCTCAAACCGAGTCTTTAAAATTTTAGACACCACCTCACATATTGACAATTCAGGTAGTTTAATTGCAGATAATTTTGAAGGTCATATTAACTTTAACAACGTGCATTTTAGTTATGTTAAAGATGAAGAAGTGTTAAAAGGAATTTCTTTTAACGTCAAAGCAGGAGAGACAGTTGCTATTGTAGGTGCGACAGGTGCAGGAAAAAGTACGGTTATTAATTTATTAAATCGTTTTTACGAAATTAATTCTGGAGACATCAACATAGACAATACAAACATCAAAGATTATACTTTAGTCTCATTAAGACAGCAAATTGCTGTGGTGTTACAAGATGTATTTTTGTTTGCAGATACCATTTTAAACAATATTACTTTAAATAATCCTAATATTACCGAAGCACAAGTAGTAAAAGCAGCAAAGGATATTGGAATCCACGATTTTATTATGAGTCTACCAAACGGTTACCATTATAACGTTAAAGAGCGTGGTGTGATGTTGTCTTCTGGACAACGTCAACTCATTTCATTTTTACGTGCCTATGTGACTAATCCAAGTATTTTGGTGTTAGATGAAGCTACATCCTCTGTAGATTCTTATTCTGAACAGTTAATACAAAATGCTACCGAGAAAATAACAAAAGGTCGTACATCTATTGTAATTGCCCACAGATTAGCGACTATCCAAAAAGCAGATAATATCATTGTGATGGATGCTGGTCAAATTGTAGAGCAAGGAACACATCAAGAGTTGCTTAAAAAAGATAATGGGTATTATAAAAACTTGTACGAAGTACAGTTTTTGCAAGCAGAAAAGGTGGCTTAAATTTAATCCAAATCCTTCTTCAAAATCTCAGCTAATTCTGTCGTGTCTTTAAATGGCAAGAATTCGCCATTTCTAAAACAAGAAATTTGTCCAGTTTCTTCACTTACAGCAATAGCAATTGCATCTGTACGTTCTGTTACACCAACTGCAGCACGATGACGCAATCCAAAGCGTTGCGGAATGGTCTTCTCGTTATTAACAGGTAAAATCACGCGCGTTGCTTTTACTATATTATCTTGGATAATAATGGCTCCATCGTGTAATGGACTATTTTTAAAAAAGATACTTTCTATAATAGGTTGAGTGACTTTTATATTCATCTCGTCACCTGTTCCAGCTAAAAAATCTAGGTTATTGTTACGTTCTAAAACTATTAAAGCACCAGTTTTTGAGCTACTCATTTTATTGCATGCAGCAATAACAGCATCAATATCTGTGATTGACGTTGAAATCCCTTCGGTTTTTAAAAATTTTAAATGTCTTAAAAAGCCACGTTTAGTAGAAAAGTTAGTCGAGCCAATCATTAATAAAAACTTTCTAACTTCCTGCTGAAACACTATAATTAAAGCAATAAATCCAACACTAATAAAGCCACCTAATATTTTGGTGAGTAATACCATTTGTAAAGCTTCAACCGTTAAATAGATAAAGTAAATCACTACAATACCAATAAAAATATTAATAGCAACAGTCCCTTTAACTAGTTTGTAGGCATAATAGAGGAGTAATGCTACTAAGACCACATCTATAATGTCAATCCAGCTAAATTTTAAAATGTCGTTAAATATCTCCAAGTAAATGCGGTTTTGGTAAATTTAGTAAAATTGGGTTAATAAATGAATTCATGATTATTAATCACCTTTTTATCATTTTTAAAATTTTCTAATTTTGATTTGACAGTTATGTAATCTTGAAAACTTAAATTTTTATTAATACCTATATTAATATTATGATAGTTAATGCTATGTTTATTGTCTTCAAATAATTCATAGTTAAAAATTGATTCAAGAGTATGATTTAATTGATGGATATTAGTTTTAGCATTAATAATTATGGAGTCAATATCAATATTGTCAAGATCTTCAATTATTATATTTATTTCATTTGAGTCATCTTCTGTTATTATTTCAGTATTTATACTGTCGTTGTAAGTAAAATGATATTCTACATCAGTAAAATCAATAAACCCTAAGTTTTTAATGCTAGTATCATTACAAGTAAAATAATTACGTGCTTTTTCATTTTTATGCATTGAGGCATTACGTTTTTTGTCTTGTAATTTAATAATAGAAGGTAAGGCTTGTTTCAAGGTTAATCGTTTATCGACATTAACTAACCAATTGGTAGAAATAATTAGATTTTTTCGGTTTAACTCGACACTATCTTGCTTGGTTTCATCATAAAAAATATAAGCAGGAGAGACGTCTAAAACCTTAGTGATTTCTGCATTTTGTATTTCTGGTAGTTGTACAATTTTTTCGTTTCCGCAGGAAAACAACAATACTATAAATCCAATAAATAATAGTTTGTTACGCATGTAATTGGTTATAAAGTGTGATACATTCTTGAGCTTCTTTAACATCATGCACACGTAATATTTTTGCACCTTTTTGTAAGGCAACCATGTGTAACGCAGTGGTTCCGTTTAAGGCTTCAGTAGCTGTAGTGTTTAGTGTTTTGTAAATCATAGATTTTCTGGACACACCAGCAAGTAAAGGTAAATTTGCAATGTTAAGTAGCTCAAAGTTGTTGAGTAATTCAAAATTTTGTTCTGTTGTTTTTGCAAAGCCAAAACCAGGATCTAGAATTAAATCGATAATTCCTAAAGTGCGTGCTTTTGCAATGCGCTCTGAAAAATAAAGATTAATATCTTTTATTAAATCATCATAATTAGTAAGTGTTTGCATAGTTTGTGGTGTACCACGCATGTGCATCATGATGTAAGGGACTTGTAATTCAGCAATGGTTTGCAGCATGTTTTGGTCTTGTAAACTAGCAGAAATATCGTTAATTAAAGCAGCACCAGCTTCAATACTTTGTTTGGCAATATAGCTTCTAAAGGTATCAATGGATAAAATAATTTTTGGAAATTTTTCAACTAATAATTCAACAATTGGTAAAAGACGTTGTAATTCTTCGTCTTCAGACACAAAAGGTGCATTTGGTCTAGAGCTGTAAGCACCAACATCTATAAATGTTGCACCTTCTTGAAGCATCGATTCGACTTGATTTAAAATTGAGGTTTCGTCTTTATAACGTCCTCCATCATAAAACGAATCTGGTGTGACGTTTAAAATACCCATCACTTTTGGAGTACTTAAATCTATAAGTTTACCTTTACAATTAATTGTCATTTATACCTTAGTAATTGGTGTTGGGATAATCGTATGAAAACTTTAAACCCTAAACCTTGAAGTTTAAATAATTTTATGCGAAATTTACACAAATTTCAATTCATAGTATATCATTTATGCAAGATACTTCAAAACAATACGATGCGGTTATAAAAACTTGTCGCGATCTTTTTATTAATAAAATGACTGATTATGGAAGCGCTTGGCGCATTTTACGTTTACCATCTTTAACCGATCAAATTTTTATAAAGGCACAACGTATTAGAAGCTTACAACAAAACGATGTGCGTAAAGTAGATGAAGGTGAACAAAGTGAATTTATTGGCATTATCAACTATTGTATTATGGCATTAATTCAGCTTAAAAAAGGCGTTGTAGAACAACCAGATTTAGAGGTTGAAGAAGCTATCAAGTTGTATGATAAAGAGGTCAAAGCGACAAAACAATTAATGCAAGATAAAAACCATGATTATGGTGAGGCTTGGCGAGATATGCGTGTTAGTAGTTTAACCGACTTAATTTTACAAAAATTACTACGTGTTAAACAAATCGAAGATAACTCTGGTAAAACCATTGTTAGTGAAGGGATTGATGCTAATTATCAAGACATGATTAATTATGCGATTTTTGCGATGGTTCATTTAAACGAAAAAGAATAAATATGAAATATTTAGTAGGTTTTTTAAGAATATTTGTTGGTATATTTTTTATCATTTCTGGATTTATAAAACTAAATGACCCAATTGGGTTTGCTTTTAAATTAGAAGAATATTTTGGTCCAACCGTTTTAGATTTACCATTTTTAATTCCTTATGCTCTAGGTATTTCAATAATAGTAGTCGTTTTAGAAGTGTTGTTAGGTGTCTTTCTAATTATAGGTTATAAACCTAAATTTACGGTTTGGAGTTTACTGTTAATGATTGTATTTTTTACGTTCCTAACTTTTTATTCGGCTTATTATGATAAAGTTAAAGATTGTGGATGCTTTGGTGATGCGATGAAGATGGATCCATGGGAAAGCTTTGGTAAGGACGTTGTCCTACTGGTTATGATTTTGGTTATTTTCTTCGGAATTAAATATATCAAGCCTTTATTTGGAAAGTTAGCAACAACTATCATTTCACTATTAAGTTTTATTGCTTGTTTAGGATTTGCGTATCATGTATTAATGCATTTACCAACTATAGATTTTAGACCATTTAAGGTTGGGAATAACATTACAGATAAAATGATAATTCCAGATGATGCTCCAAAACCTGTTATTGAATATACATGGACCTTCAACGAAAACGGAACAGAAAAACAATACATCACAGATGGGTCTTATCCAGAATCTCCTGGTAAATATGTTGATGTAACTACCAAAACCATATCTGAAGGGTATGAGCCACCAATTCATGATTTTTCTATTGAAAAAGATGGCGAAGATTTTACTGAAGATATTTTAACCAGACCACATGTTTTATTAATTGTTAATTACAATCTCGCTAAAGCAGAAACGGAAGGTTTAAAAGCTGTAAAAGCAACAGCAGACAAAGCTTTAGCTAATGGTTATGACGTTATTGGTTTAACAGCATCAGGACCAGAGGAATCTGCAGCAATTAAGGAGCAATACAAATTAGGCTTTGACTATTATTTTTGTGATGAAACTGCGTTAAAAACCATTTTACGTTCTAATCCAGGAATTTTAAAATTAGAAAAAGGAACCATAATCCAAAAAGTCCACTGGAATGATGTAGATGAGTTAGAATTGCCTAAGGTTGAAGTAATATTTAAAGAGTAAACACATAAAAAACTGATACGATACTTACTAAATAAAATCGGTTACGCACTACTCACTTTATTTGGAGTAGTCACAGTTATATTTTTATTATTTAGTGTACTTCCTGGTGATCCAGCTCAAATGATGTTAGGTCAAAATGAAGATAGTAAGCAGTTAGCCATCGTCAAAAAAAAGTATGGTTTTGATAAGCCAATAGCCACACAGTATCTGTACTATTTAAACGATTTGTCTCCACTATCCTTTCATTCTAAAACAGAAGGACATTACACATATTTAAGTCAGAATAAATATACTGCAAAATCACTATTTTCAATAGGAAACACAACCACAGTGTTGAAGTTTCCATATTTACGCGAATCCTTTACTAAACAAGGCAAAAAAGTCAGTCAAGTCTTAGGCGAAACCTTACCAAACACCTTTGTGTTAGCAGTAACAGCAATAATAATTGCAATGCTATTAGGCATGATGTTAGGCGTGATTTCAGCATTAAAAAAAGATACATTTATAGATAAAAGTATTCAGGTTTTAAGTACATTGGGTATGAGTGTCCCTTCCTTTTTTAGTGCTATTTTATTTGCTTGGATATTTGGGTTTCTATTACATAAATACACCAATTTAGAAATGACAGGTAGTCTTTACGAATTAGACGATTTTGGAGAAAAAATGCACATCAAATGGAAAAACCTTATTCTTCCAGCAATTGTTTTAGGGATCAGACCATTAGCAGTTGTTATTCAGCTAATGAGAAACTCCCTATTAGAGGTCTTTAATCAAGATTATATCAGAACAGCAAGAGCAAAAGGCTTATCCGAGTTTCAAATTATAAAAAAACACGCTATTAAAAATGCACTAAATCCTGTAGTAACAGCAATTTCTGGTTGGTTTGCTAGTATGTTAGCAGGTGCAGTATTTGTAGAGTATATTTTTGGTTGGAACGGATTAGGAAAAGAAATAGTCAATGCACTAAACACTTTAGATTTGCCTGTAATTATGGGTTCTGTGTTAATTATAGCGTTACTCTTCATTATAATTAATATTTTTGTTGATATTATCTATACGTGGTTAGATCCAAAAGTGAAATTAGAATAAAATACAATATCATGAGAAAAAATATAGTAGCAGGAAACTGGAAAATGAATAACGGATTGTCACAAACACAAGCGTTAATTACAGGATTAAAAAAGCAAACAAAAACGTCAGAAGCAGAAGTAATGATTGCGCCATCTTTTACCAATTTATGGCATGCTTTTGAAGCGTTAAGACAACATGATATAGAAGTAGTAGCACAAAATATGCATTTTGCAGAAGATGGTGCTTACACAGGCGAGGTCAGTGCAGGAATGCTTAAAAGTGTAGGAATCCAAACGGTTATTTTAGGACATTCAGAGCGTCGTGCCTATTTTAATGAAGACGATGCTACATTATCCAAAAAGGTAGATGCAGCACTAGCAAATGATATGCGTGTCATATTCTGTTTTGGTGAGGAATTAGCAGACCGTAAATCAGGTAATGAAGAAACAATTGTAGAAGCACAAATTAAAAATGCACTGTTTCATTTAGACGCATCAGCATATAAAAATATTGTTTTAGCCTACGAGCCAGTTTGGGCAATAGGTACAGGTGAGACTGCCAGCCCAGAACAAGCGCAAGACATGCATAAATTCATTAGAAAAACTTTACAAAACCAGTATGGAAACGATGTTGCAGATAACATGACTATTCTTTATGGTGGTAGCGTAAAACCAGCAAATGCTAAAGAAATTTTCTCAAAGCCAGACGTGGATGGTGGATTAATTGGAGGTGCTTCACTAAAAGCAGAAGATTTTTACGCCATAGTCAACGCATTTTAAAACAATAATTTGGGCGTTACCTTTATCCTGATTTGAGATCAGGATAAAGGTCGCGCTATCCACTATATCTTTTTTGCGCATAAGCGCACACAAAAAAGGATGTCGTTACTATCGCTAACGCATTAGCCTATGGTTAAGGTAAACATAAATGGCAATTAAAATGTCAATCGTAATTTATAATTCAATAATCACACATGTCAGACAACATATACATAGGCTATTATTTTAAAGTAGAACCCTTACAACCTGCAACCGAAATTTTGATTGCAGAATTAGGTTATGCAGGATTTGAAAGTTTTGTAGAAACCGAAGGTGGAGTAACAGCTTATATCCAAAAAGAAGAATGGCAAGAAGATATATTAAAAGATATTCAAATTTTAAATTCTGACGAATTTAAAATCACCTATACTTTTGAAGAGATAGAACAAACCAATTGGAATGCAGAGTGGGAGAAAAATTTTAATCCAATTGTAGTAGATAATGTATGTGCAGTTAGAGCACCATTTCATGACCAATTCGACACGCAGTACGAAATAATCATTGAGCCAAAAATGAGTTTTGGCACAGGACATCATGAAACCACACATATGATGATTCAGCATATTCTTAAAAATGATTTTAAAGACAAATCTGTATTAGATATGGGTTGCGGTACTGCAGTACTAGCAATTTTAGCTGAGATGAAAGGTGCCAAACCAATAGATGCAATAGACATAGATAACTGGTGTTATTTAAATAGTCTAGAAAATGTAGAACGTAATAATTGTAAACATGTTTCGGTTTTTGAAGGTGATGCGTCATTGTTAGAAGGAAAAAATTATGATGTTATTATTGCTAATATTAACCGTAATATTCTACTTAATGATATTAAAATCTACTCTAAATGTCTAAATCCAAAGGGCAGTTTATTTTTAAGTGGTTTTTATGATACTGATATCCCTCTAATAGAAAAAGAGTGTTTAACTAATAATCTTATTTTAAAGGATTCTTTAAAAAGAAATAATTGGGTTGCCCTTAAGTTTGAAAACGAATAATACAGTCATACTTTTTAATTTTCGACAAAGCACATAAAATTTTAACATTAAAAGTGTCTAAAATGTATCATTTGTGGCTAAAACCACAATAAATATTTCTTGTAAATAATTACCTTTAACTTGATAATTATCTCACATAAGATTAATAGCAAATTCCTTAAACTAACTTTTTTAAGATTGTGTGAAACATTTTACGTAAAGCAAACCATTTATTAATTTAAAATTCAAATCAAAATGAAAAAAATTAAATTTATGGCTTTAGCTAGCCTATGTTTTATTTTAGGGTTACAATCTTGTCAAAAAGATCAAGACAGTATTATAGATGAAGAAGTCTCCCAAACACGAGAGGTCTCTGCTGAGGTTTTAGAAAAATTAGCCAACGCACAGATTAATACCGACAATGTAAAAATCGTTGACTTTTATTTGCCAGATGGTACAACTAAAGAAATGGTAGAAATGGAAGGAGATATTTACATGAGTGAAGAAGACATTTTAGAACTCAACCAAGTTTCCGATAATGGTAGAAACTACCGTACAAATAATTTAGTATCTCAAGGTAAAACGATATCTATTATTGGTTATACTGGTGGAGGCGGTTTTGGATTGTCAAATAAAGAAAGAACTGCTTTGCAATGGGCTGTAAATAATTACAATGCATTAAGTGGTGTTTCTATATCGTTTCAACTATCTTTTGGAACAAATTATCAGTCTAAGGACATGGTAGTATATCACAATCCTAATCAATCTGGAGCAGGTGGATCTGCTGGTTTCCCAAGTAATGGTAATCCAAACAAGTTTGTTCAAATTTATGGGCTGAATGGCTATAATACTAATGTTGTAGAGCATGTTATAACTCATGAAATCGGTCATTCTGTTGGATTTAGACACACAGATTGGTTTAACAGAGCTAGCTGTGGTCAAAACGTAAATGAAGGTGCTGGGTCTATTGGTGCTATTGATTTAGGAGGTAATGATCCTGCTAATTCTGTTATGCTAGCATGTTTTAGTAGTGGAGAAGATGGAGAATTTGGCGCTGATGATGTTAGAGCTTTAAGAATCATGTATTAACTGTAGACCAACTATAATTTTAAAGGCTTTTGTGACGACAAAAGCCTTTTTTTTCTAATATTTTTTTACATTTATAAAAAAAAAGTCTCAATGAGTACTAGAGAAAAAATACAAGAACAACACGACGTTGACACTTTAGAACAAAAAAACAACGAAATTGTATTATATAACGATGATGTTAATACCTTTGACCATGTTATAGATACATTAATTTATGCTTGTGATCATACACCAGAGCAAGCAGAGCAATGTTCTATTTTAGTACATTATAAAGGTAAATGTACAGTTAAAACAGGTGTTTACGAAGAACTTGAGCCAAGATGCACCATGCTGCTTGATGCAGGATTAAGCGCAGAAATAGTTTAAAAAAAGAGCCTTTTGTAAAAAGGCTCTTTTTTTATTTTGTTCTACATGTATTAATGCCAATAATGCTATACAAAGGGCAAAAATTAATAAAACTTGTCACCAAAAATATAATAGCTACAGCCATTAATATGTAAGCAGTTGTTCCTGTTATGACATCTAGAAAGTATAATAAAGCAATAACTGCAGCAGCTAATACTCTTAGACTTTTATCTAATGCTCCCATGTTTTTTTTCATGATACTATAATTTAATAATAGTACTAAATGTAGTTAATACAACTAAAAAAAGCAAGCTAACATTTAGCTTGCTTTGTTAAAAAGGATTTCCTTTCTATCAAAGGATCGATTTAAAAACAAAAAATCCAATTAACTAAATATCAGTTAATTGGATTTTAATAAAGTGACCTCGACAGGATTCAAACCTGTAACCTCTTGAGCCGTAATCAAGTGCGCTATTCAGTTGCGCCACGAGGCCTTTTTTTGTGGGTGCAAATATATTTCTTTTTTATATAAACATCAAAATTTTAAGACAATTAAAATTAGTCTAATGCATTTTTGGTTACATAAACTTTCCAACCAAAAATAGCCATCTGTAATTTAGTGGCTTTGCTTAAGTCTAATTTTTGCTTTGTATAGCTAGGAAGTAGCATCTTATTAAGTTTAGCTAATACTTTAAATGCTTGCTTTTTCATTATTTATGATTTCCTCAAAATTATTCTTTTATTATGTGTCTGCCAAAAGTTGCTTATAATTTTAAAAATAGTAAAACTTATTCTAGACTAAGTTTTACATTTTTGGTTTAAAGCATAATCGATGTTAAAATATCGACTATTAGTTTGGCAAGTGTTAGCATAATTTTAAAGTTTTAAGGGTTAATAAACATCCATTTTTCAGGATTGTTTTTTGAAGATATATTTTTTCAATATTAACCACCAAATAAAAACACTGAAATCTATACAATTGACTTTACTTTTATAAGTCAAAAAATATAATATGTTTTAATATTTACTGTTACCTCTTGATTAAAGTTTTAATATGTAATATAAATTATAAAATAAGGTTTCATACTGAAGTAAATGTAGAGGCCTTTTTTGCATTTTTATTTTTGTCAAGGGAGTTTTGATTTAAAAAAGTACTAAAATTGATAGTTCTATTTTTTTAATTTAAAAAGTTAATTAATCACTCGACAAAAATAAAGACCAACATTAAGTACTATATTTGCAAAAATTAATGTTATGAAAAATTTATTAGTGCTAGTCTTTTTATTATTTGCAACTTTAAGTATGTCTCAAGTTGTAATTAACGAATTAGACTGTGATACACCAGGAATTGATGATATGGAATTTGTTGAATTATTATCTGATACTCCAAATTTTCCACTTGATGGTTATGTATTAGTGTTTTTTAATGGGTCTACGTCTGGTGGTGATTCTAGTTATTTTACTGTTGATTTAGATGGTTATACTACAGATGTAAACGGTCTGTTGCTAATAGGTAGTAATACAGTTACGCCTTTTCCACAACTAATTATAGCAGCTAATACTATACAAAATGGTGCAGATGCTGTTGCATTATATTTAGGTGATGATACTGATTTTCCTGAAGGGACTCTGGCTACTCAAACCAATTTAGTGGATGCATTATGTTATGATACAAGTGATTCAGACGATACTGTTTTAATGGCATTATTAGGAGTTACAGAGCAAATTAATGAAGGTTCAAGTAATAATACCAATTCTATCCAACGTTTTGATGACGGTTTAGGCAATCCTAATAGTGTAACTTACACCTCAACAACACCAACACCTAGAGCTTTAAATGATGGAAGTGGGATTGTGTTAAACGGACTATTAATAACGGTTGCTCAAACGCAATATAATGAAGGAGATACTTTTAATATTGACTTTACTACAGAGCAAAATGTAGATTCTGATTTAAATTTTAATTTTACTTTAAATAATGGAGGATTTAATACTTCAGATTATACAGGAAATACATCGCTCACTATTCCAACTGGTCAAAACTCTGTCTCAACTACAATTAGTTTAATAGATGATACAACTGATGAAGGCGATGAAGTCATGGAAATAGTAGTATCAACTTTGCCAACAGAGTATTTAGCATTAAATAATAATATTGAAGTAAGAATAGTAGATAACGATTTTACTATGGCACCTTTTGGTGTACCCACTAGTCAGCCATACCCAAACTTAAATCCTGCTCCATTGACGGTACAAAGCACGCAACCAGTAGGTTATTATGATAGTTTAGATGGATTGTCTGGTGCTAATTTAGAGCAAGCCTTACAAGATATAATTGCTGAAGAAGGCGTAGTTAGAGCACAAACTTATAGTGATGTTATTGATATATTGGAAGAAGCAGATCAAAACCCAGCTAATAGTAATCAAGTGTGGTTAGTCTACACAGAGCAAGGTCGTGCAAAATTAGATTTTCAAACTACATCCAATAATTTTGGAACATGGAATAGAGAACACACATTTCCAAGATCGTTAGCAGGCTACAATAGTATTGATTTAGACGATATTAGAGATGGTAAGGATGTTTTTTGGAATACTACCGCAGATTCTTTAAGACATGGTAATAGTGATGCACACGCTTTACGTGCTGCAGATGGACCAGAAAATAGCTCTAGAGGAAACCAGCATTATGGGCAGTACAATGGACCTACAGGTAATACAAGTAGCTTTAAAGGTGATGTGGCTAGAAGTGTTTTGTATATGCAAATTAGGTATAATGGACTAAGCGTGGTCAATGGTTTTCCAACCACCACTGGACAAATGGGAGATTTAGCCACCATTTTAGATTGGCATAGAAATGATCCTCCAGACGATTTTGAAATGAATAGAAACAATGTGGTTTACACTTGGCAATTTAACCGTAACCCATTTATAGACCATCCAGATTTGGTCGAATATATTTGGGGAAATCAAGTTGGAAATCCTTGGAGCCAACCATTGAGTGTTACAGATTTTAACCCAGAAGCTATTAAGGTGTATCCAAACCCAGTAACCGATAGATTATTTATTTCTGGAAAACAACAAAATTATAATATTGCTATTTTTTCTTCGGAAGGTCGAGCTGTGTTAAACCAAACTATAACTAACAATAGCTACGTAGATTTAAAATTAGCAAGTGGTTTATATCTAGTTAAAATTGAAGCAGAAGGCGATAGCTTAATCAAAAAGATTATTGTTGAATAAAGTATAATTCAAAATAAAAAAAAGACCTTCAATTGAAGGTCTTTTTTTTATATAATAATAGTTTTATTTTTTTGTCTTAATTTCAATCACTCCATCTTTACCTTTATCCCCATAAAGCTTTTTAGCTTGCTCTCCTTTAATAACATTCATACTTTTGATATCATCTGGGTTTAAAGATTTTAATTCTCCTTTTTTAGCTTCTTTGCCATCAATAATAATTAATGGTGTTTCTCCATTACTACTTCTTATTTCAATATCACTGTCTGCAGAATTTTTTACTTCTATTCTTTTTTTTATGGTTTTACCGTCTTTATCTTTAATTATAAAAACATTAGAATCTTCTGTGCTGTTTATGTCATCTACTGTTATTTCTTTTTTAATGATGAAAGTGTTTTTATTAGGATTTGCATCATTTTTAATCTTCATAATATGAATGCTATCATGTTTTTTGCCAACCCATAAAGTATCAGTATTAATATACTTTGTAACGATTTTTGCCTTTATCTTTTCACCATCAGCACCATCCATTACAATAATATGACTGTCGTCTATATCTTCTAAGTCGACATGAATAGAGTCTTTACTTTTCCAAATAAATGAATTGCTTTTAATACTATCGTTTTTATTCTTAATTATAACTTTTACATCTTCATGATGTTTATCATTATCATCAGATGAAATGACAAAAACATTATTCCCTTTTTTCTTTGTTATAATTTTTGTGTGATCATCATTGGTAGAAAAATGATAGTCTTTTCCGTGTTCAGGCTTACCGTTTCCTATTGATACACTATTTTTAGTTTGGTCAAATATTATCTTTATAGGATTAATCGGATTATCTGAGTTTACGCTAAAATTTGCATTAGAATCTTTAGTTTTGGCAGAGATTTTTATTGCGATAATCTCACCACTAGAGTTTCTCTTAACGCTTTTAAACTTTAAGGTAACATCTTTCTTTTTAAACTCCTTTTCAGCTTGAGACAATTCAGCATCAGTTGTATACTTATTTATCATAAGTATTTCTATATCACTTGTTTTATTTGGTGTAGTATTAGTTTCTTTATTTGTTTTGGTAATGTAGATGTCTTTGGTATTAAAGCTCATTAAAAATAATGCTAGTGCTGGAAGTATTAAAAAGTATTTCCACGCATTTAAGGTACTTGATTTTGACTTGTGTAACATAATGATTCGTTTTTTGAGTAATGAATTGTAAAAATTATTAGCAATAGCTAATTTATAATTTGGTATTGTGACTTTAAGTAAAACCTGCTGATAACTAATATCACAATTGGCGTTACTTTGTGCTTTTTGGTCTGCAATAAATTCTAAGTTTTGCTGCATTTCTTTTTTGTATAACCAAATAAAAGGATTAAACCAAAACACAATACAAGCTAATTGTGTGACAATAATGTCTATCGAATGGTATTGCTTTGCATGAATTTTTTCATGATTAATTATATGGCTTAATTCGTCTTTGTTAAACTGATTAGGGTTATAAACTATCCAATTAAAAAATGAAAACGGTGAGACCTTATTATTTGTTTCTATAAGTTTAAAATTTTGAATGGACTTGTAAGGTTTGTTGTAAAGTTGATGTATAAGAGAGCTAGTTTCAAAAATTAGTTTGATACTAAAAAAGAGTATGCCAATAGCGTAGCACCATTGTAGTGTATTATAAAAGTTAAAAGCAGAATTGCTTTGTTGTTGAGTTATTACAGTGTCCTTAATGCTAATAGTTTGGGTAGGAACATCCAGAATTTCAATATATACAGGTATTACTAACAAAGGTATACATGCCGATATGATTAATCCAATAACAAAAAACCATCGGTTTGCTTGGAAAAACGTTTCGCGTTGTAAAAACAATTTATAGCAAGCATAAAATAGTATGATAACTGCAGAAGCTTTTAAAAAATAATCCATAATTAATCTTGTTTTTCTATTAAACGAATAATCTCTTTTAATTCATCAATACTTATTTTTTCCTCCTTGGCAAAAAATGAGACGACGTTTTTATAAGAGCTATTAAAATAGTTGTCTATAGCTGTATTCATAAATTTTTTACGATAGTCTTCTTTTTTAATAATAGGGAAGTAACGGTGTGTTTTTCCAAATGCTTCATAACTAACATACCCTTTCTCTTCTAGATTTCTAATCATTGTAGACAGCGTGTTATAATGCGGTTTGTCTTCTTTTATTTCGGCCATAACATCTTTAACAAAAGCATGTTCTAGCTTCCATAAAATATGCATGATTTCTTCTTCTTTGTTTGTTAATTTTTGCATTTTTTAGAATTTTATTAACTTCTTAAAAGCAAACATAACTAAAAAAATAGTTATATAACTAAAAATATAGTTTTTTAACTATTTTTTTAGTTTTGTGTTGAATAGTTTTTACTGTGTAGAAAAAATAGAAATGGAATTTATCTAATAAAAATTCTAACTGTATATTCGCAAAAAAATAATGTATGAGTGTTGCTTTTTTAATATTAGGATTCGTGCTTTTAGTTATAGGAGGAGAGTTTTTAGTAAGATCTTCAGTTGCGTTATCATTTAAGCTTAACATATCTAAAATTGTAATAGGTATGACGGTTGTGTCTTTTGCAACGTCTGCTCCAGAGCTTTTAGTTAGTTTACAAGCAGCTTTAAAAGGCTCGCCTGCAATTGCTATTAATAATGTGGTAGGTTCTAATATTGCCAATATAGGTTTGGTGTTAGGGATAACAGCAATAGTTGGAGCAATCGCTATAGATAAGTCTTTTTATAAGTTAACTTGGCCAGTCATGATGTTGTTTTCAATAGCGCTATACTATTTTCTTTGGAATGACAATCAGTTAATTGCTATTGAAGGTGCAGTATTGTTTATTGGATTAATCATCTTTATTGTTTATTTAATTAGAAGTCAGAAATCTTCAGACGATATAGAAGACGTCGATGATGCTTTAGCAGTAGTGTCCAACTTTAAAATTATAATTTGGTTAATAATCGGAGCAACTGCATTGTATTTTGGAAGCGAGTGGTTAGTCAAAGGAGCCACTCAAATTGCAACAAGTTTAGGTGTTAGTGAAGCTGTTATTGGTGTAACCATGATTGCTATTGGTACTAGTGTGCCAGAACTTGCAGCATCTGTGATTGCTGCTGCTAAAAAAGAAAAAGCAATTTCATTGGGTAACTTAATAGGTTCTAATATTTTTAATATTGGGTCTGTTTTAGGATTAACGTCAATGGTAAAAATAATACCTGTGACAGAGCCTTTAATTCTATCTCGTGATATATTTTGGATGCTCATTTTTGCAGTATCAGTTTTAATTTTAGGGCTTTTGCCAAAGCAACACGAAATAGGAAAAGTAAAAGGCTTTGGGTTAGTTTTAATCTATGGTGTATTTATATTTTTAGCTTTTAAAGGGTAAAGGCGTCATGTGTCACAATAACAGTCTAAAAAAAATAGAAAAATAATGAAGAGTATTTTTTCCATAATAATCTTTCTAATAACTTTAATTGGCTATGCGCAGGAAAAAGAATGCATAGATTTTAAAGTTGGAAAATTTACCTATTCAAATCCAGATTATTCAGATTTAATCACAATACGTAAAGACACATTACAAATAGATTATTATCCTAATTTAGGTTGGGAATTAACTAGTAAAGTTAATTGGTTAAATGATTGTAAATATGAAATTATTTATACAGAAGTTAATGACTCAAAACTAGACCTTTTAATAGGAGTAAGGTTTGTTATTGAAATAATTGAAATTAATAGTAATAAGATATTGTGCAGAACAGTTTCAGAAGGTTTAACGGTTGAACAAGAAATGATTAAAATAGAATAGCAATATTTATATTACATATTTATTTAATGAGCTATAAAACAAAAAAACGCTTTCTAATTTTAGAAAGCGTTTTTTATTGGATTTAACTATTAATCAAAATTATGTAATATTTGCTGATTTCACAGTCTTAATAATACGACCTGCAATTTTATAAGGATCTCCATTAGAAGCTGGACGACGGTCTTCTAGCCAGCCTTTCCAACCTTTTTCAACAGTGATTATTGGAATACGTATTGAAGCACCTCTATCTGATACACCATAACTAAAGTCATTGATAGATGCAGTTTCATGGTCTCCAGTTAAACGTTGGTCATTAAACTCTCCATAAACTGCAATATGCTCTTTTACAACTGGTCTAAAAGCTTCACAGATTTTTTCATAAGTTTCTTGAGAACCACAAGTTCTTAATACAGTATTAGAGAAGTTAGCATGCATACCAGAACCATTCCAATCCATATCTTTACCTAAAGGCTTCGGGTGGTATTCTATATAGTAACCATATTGTTCTGTTAATCTATCAAGAAGGTATCTTGCTATCCATATTTCGTCACCAGCCTTTTTTGCACCTTTTGCAAATAATTGAAACTCCCATTGTCCAGAAGCTACTTCTTGGTTGATACCTTCAAAGTTTAAACCAGCATCAATACAAAGATCAGCATGTTCTTCAACTAAATCTCTACCATGTGTATTCTTTCCACCAACAGAGCAATAATACATCCCTTGAGGCGCAGGATAACCACCAATAGGAAACCCTAATGGTAATTGTGTTTTGGTATCCATAATAAAATATTCTTGCTCAAAACCAAACCAGAAATCATTGTCTTCATCTTCAATAGTTGCTCTTCCATTAGAGATGTGAGGAGTTCCATCTGCATTTAAAACTTCAGTCATCACTAAATAACCATCTCTTCTAGCTGGATCTGGATAAATAGCTACTGGTTTTAAAAGACAATCTGAAGATCCACCTGACGCTTGCTTGGTTGAGCTTCCGTCAAAAGACCAAATGGGACAATCTTCTAATTTTCCACTAAAGTCATTTTCAACTTTAGTTTTACTTCTCATGTTTTGTGTTGGAAAGTAACCATCCAGCCAGATGTACTCTAATTTTGATTTACTCATGATAAAAATTCGTTTTTGGTATTAATTTTAGCAAATATAGAATAATTTTAAAATCACCCATTAAAAAATAAGGGTCAAAATATAATTTTTATTAAAAGACTGTTGATAACCCTATTTTTTTTAGGGTATATCATTTTAGGTGTATAAAAATTTGTAATTTCGTAAAATAATTAATTTAAAAAGAAGATATGTCAACACTAAGATTTCATGCCATAAAAGAATCTTTAAAACATAAACCTATAGTTATTAAGGAAAAACAGCGTCGCTCTGAGATTTTCGGTGCTAATGTATTTGGTGAGGCTACTATGCGTCAATATTTAACCAAAGAGGCATTGTCCAGTGTTATGGATGCCATTCAATTTGGAAAAAAAATAGATCGTGTTATAGCGGATCACATTTCTACAGGAATGAAAGAATGGGCAATTTCTAAAGGAGCTACACATTACACACATTGGTTTCAACCTTTAACAGGTGCTACTGCAGAAAAACATGATGCATTTTTTGAAACTATTGGTAATGGGTTAGCAATAGAAAAATTTGGTGGTGGGCAGTTAGTGCAACAAGAACCAGATGCCTCAAGTTTTCCAAATGGTGGTATTAGAAACACCTTTGAAGCAAGAGGATATACTGCTTGGGATCCTACCTCTCCAGCTTTTATTTATGGTACAACTTTGTGTATTCCTACTGTATTTGTGGCTTACACAGGAGAGGCTTTAGACTATAAAACACCTTTATTAAGAGCATTACAAGCTGTAGATAGCGCAGCAGTCGCAGTCTGCAAATATTTTGATAAAAATGTAAAAAAAGTTAATGCGTCTTTAGGTTGGGAACAAGAATATTTTTTGATAGATCGTGATTTGGCAATGTCAAGACCAGACATTGTGCAAACAGGTCGTACTTTGTTAGGACATTCTCCTGCTAAAGGTCAGCAATTAGATGACCATTATTTTGGAACCATACCTAATCGTGCCATGTCTTTTATGCGCGATTTAGAAACCGAATGTATGTTATTAGGTATTCCGGTTAAAACTAGACATAATGAGGTGGCTCCAAATCAATTTGAATTAGCGCCAATTTATGACGAAGCTAATTTAGCAGTAGACCATAATTCCTTATTAATGGATGTTATGGATAAAATTGCAGACCGACATAATTTTAAAGTCTTATTTCATGAAAAACCTTTTGCAGGTGTTAATGGATCAGGAAAGCATAACAATTGGAGTTTAAGTACAGATACAGGTGTTAATTTATTAAGTCCAGGAAAAACACCTATGAGTAATCTTCAGTTTTTAACCTTCTTTATTAATACTATAAAAGCAGTGCATGAAAACGAAGAATTGCTACGTGCTTCAATAGCATCAGCAAGTAATGACCATCGATTAGGTGCTAACGAAGCGCCTCCTGCAATAATATCTGTATTTATAGGAGCGCAATTAACAAAAACGTTAAATGAGTTAGAAAATGTAACCGATGGTAAGTTGTCTCCAGAAGAAAAAACTGACCTTAAATTAAATGTAGTCGGTAAAATACCAGATGTGTTATTAGATAATACAGACAGAAACCGTACGTCTCCTTTTGCCTTTACAGGAAATAAATTTGAGTTTAGAGCAGTAGGTTCTACTGCCAATTGTGCCAATCCAATGACGGTTTTAAATGCTATTGTAGCTAAGCAACTTATAGATTTTAAAAGAGAAGCTGATGCATTGATAGATAAAAAAGGAATGAAAAAAGATGATGCGGTCTTCAATGTATTAAGAGAATACATAAAACAATCTAAAGCTATTTTATTTGAAGGAAATGGATATGGAGAAGCGTGGGAGAAAGAAGCAAAAAAACGAGGATTAAGTAATAATAAAACAACTCCAGACGCTTTAAAAGCCAGAATATCTAAAAAAACGTTGCAATTGTTTGATGAATTAGGTGTCATGAATACTATTGAAGCTGAAGCGCGTTATGAAATAGAAATAGAAGAATACACAATGCGTATACAGATTGAAGGACGTGTTTTAGGTGACATTGCTCGTAACCATATTGTGCCAACAGCTGTAAAATATCAAAACTTACTAATAGACAATGTTAAAGGATTGAAAGAAATTTATGGTAACGACTATAAAAAACTTGCCCAAGAGCAGCTAAATTTAATTGAAGAAATTTCAAGTCATATTGCCAATATTAACTCTAATGTTACAAAGATGACTGAAGCGCGTAGAAAAGCTAATTCTATTACAAACGAAACTAAAAAAGCATTAGAGTATTGTAAAACAGTTAAACCCTTGTTTGATGATATTAGGTACCATTGCGACAAGTTAGAGTTGTTAGTGGATGACGAGTTATGGCCACTTACAAAATATAGAGAGTTATTATTTACAAAATAGAATTTTCAAACTTTACTTTTAAAGCCTTTCTATCTAGAAAGGCTTTTTTTTTGTAACAGGAATTACTAGTAAGTTTTACATTACAACGATTAAATTGTAAGCTTATCGAAAAAAAAGTCTCATTCTTCAAAAGCGCTTTTATGCTGCGAATATTTGACTTAGATTTATGATGCTATTAATCAATATATTTAAACATGAAAAAAATTTTTCTCAGCGCAGCTGCGCTCATGTGTGGGACAATAATGTTCGCACAATCTAACGTCAGTGATGTAGATCAAACAGGTACTTCCAATGATGCTGACGTTTTCCAACAAGGTGCTGGTAACGATTCTGATGTCGATCAGTATGGTGCTGTACCAACAAATCCCAACAGTGGAGAACTTAATGATGCAGATGTGTATCAATTAGGAGACTTAAACGAAGCTACAGTCAAGCAGGCTGGAGACCGTAATCTTGGAGATACTTACCAAGAGGGTAATCGTAACAGAGCTAGAATTGATCAAGGAGTCAATTTTGCAGAAGATAACATAGCTTATGCAAATCAGCTTGGTAATCGAAACAGATCTAATCAAATCCAACGATTTGATAATAATTTTTCAGATACTGATCAAGACGGAAACAGAAACAGAGGGAGACAATACCAAAGTTCTGGTCCTAATCAATCACCTGGTAACACTGCTTATTTGACACAGTTAGGTAATAGAAACTATTCAAATCAAGATCAGGTTGGTAACGATAATTTTAGTGATGTAAACCAAACAGGAAACGATAACGAGTCAAGAGTATTCCAAGTTGGTATCAATAACGCATCAAATGTAGATCAAACAGGAGACTTAAACGAGTCTTATGTGTCGCAAACCGGAGATGATAACATTGATGATACAGATCAAACAGGAGACAGTAATTATGCTTCAACTATTCAAAATGGAAATTTAAATAACTCTACTACCTTACAATTAGGAAATAATAACAATAGTCTAGTAGATCAAAATGGATTTTCACATTTAAGCAATGTCTACCAAGCTGGAGATTTAAATTCAAGTACTGTAAGTCAAAACGGTACTACACATGTAAGTGATGTAGATCAAATAGGTGATTCTAATTCATCTATTGTTACTCAAAACGACTAGTAATAATAGTTTTACTTTAATTTCAATATATAAAAGGACTCTTAATTTAAGAGTCTTTTTTTTGTTTTGTTTTGTTTTGTTTGTTTGAATTATATCTATGCTATACTATAAATATAATAACAAGTAATTTTTATGTGTTATAGTCATTTATAGATGTTTTATACGTATAGGTACGTACTTAATTGTTTGATTTACAATATTTTAATTGAGGGTTTTTCTTACTTGACTCTGTAGCTTATCTTATTAAATTTCCTTTTTAACGAAAAAAAGTACTTTTCACATGAATATATAATGATGAAAGAATTTGGTGCTAATTAATAAGCTATATTTGAAATGCTATTAATCAATATATTTAATTATGAAAAAACTTTTTTTCAGCGCAGCTGCGCTAATGTGTGGGACGTTAATGTTCGCACAATCAAACAACAGTGATGTTGATCAAGTAGGAAGCGGAAATGCTTCTGTAGTATCACAAACTGGAATGACCAATAACTCAGATGTTGACCAAGTAGGAGATACAAATGATTCTGATGTAATGCAGAATGGTGTATCTAACGATTCTGATGTAGATCAATTAGGTAACGATAACGAAGGTGATGTTATCCAATTAGGAGACAATAACGAAGCAGACATCCACCAAGGTTTTGGTTCTGGAGCTTCTGTTAATGACAATAACACAGCATCTGTTACACAAACAGGAAATGGTAACATAGGACACATTGACCAATATGGTGATACAGATGGTTCTGATGATAACAATTCTGCTATCAATCAAACGGGAGATGGTAATTTAGCTTACAACAGTCAAGTTGGTGATTTTAACAACTCAACTCAAGATCAAAATGGAGATAGTAACTCTAGTTTTGTTAATCAAAACGGAGATACCAATTTTTCTGATGAAGATCAAACGGGAGACTCAAATACCAGCTCAACTTCTCAGAACGGAGATAATAACTACTCTCAAATGTGGCAAAATGGTAATTCTAACAGTAGTACAATAAGTCAAAATGGTGATTTTAATACCTCTCAATCTTATCAAGGGTTTACAGGAGATAATAATAGTAGTACAATAGATCAAATAGGAGACAGTAACTATTCGTATTTAGCACAAGTAGGAAACTCTAATACTAATGATACAGACCAGAATGGAATGTCTAATTTCTCTGTAGTACAGTCTTATGGAGATTTAAACATGTCAAGTACAGACCAAATGGGTGATAATAATGATAGCTGGACAGATCAGTTTGGTAATTCAAATACCTCAGATACGGAGCAATATGGTAACTCAAATGATTCTTATGTAGGTCAATTTGGAGATAATAATAGTTCTTTAGTGTGGGAGTACGGAAATGATAATGACAGTGATGTTAATCAAAATGGAAATGGAAATACATCTTTAGTTCGTCAAGGTGCTCCTTTTGATGCTGTAACTGCAGCAAGTGATAATAATACAAGTACAGTAAATCAAACAGGTGATGGTAACTGGCAAAGTACAGATCAATATACTCCTGCTGGAGATGGATCTGACTTTAATATAAGTACAGTAACACAAACAGGAGACAATAACTATAGTTTTACAGCTCAATTTGACGATAATCATAATTCTGATGTAGATCAAATAGGAGATAATAACCATAGTGAAGTCCGTCAACATGGTGACGCTAACTCTTCTGTAGTATTATCGACTGGAGACTTTAATATTAGTGATGTTAATCAATCTGGTTTAATGCACACAAGTACTGTTAATCAATTAGGAGATTTAAATAATTCTGATGTAGATCAAACAGGAACTACTCATAATAGTACTGTAGATCAAATAGGTAACTCTAATACGTCAACAGTTATTCAGAACGACTAATTTAGACACATTATAATAATTAATAAAAGGCTTGATTGTAATCAAGCCTTTTTTGGTTATACAATTATTTTTAACACTAAAGTTGATGTACTGTGTGTTCCAATAACTTTGATTTTTCAATCATTTATTATAATGTATCTAGTAGTTAGACGTATTTCTATATAAATGTTAATTTCAATACCTTTAAATGTACGTAGTTCTACGTAGTTACCAGTAATATAAGGGGTTTAGCAAGTTTTAGTAAAATTATATATTGTAAGAAAATACTTGCTAAATTGTGCGTTTTATCGTATAAATAAGAAATGTTGACGAAAAAAGTGTTAAAAACAGATGTTTTTTTGATTATCAAATTTTATGAGTAGATAAATTCTGTATCTTTGAAAAGCTATTAATCAATATATATTTAAACATGAAAAAATTATTCTTCAGCGCAGCTGCGCTTATGTGTGGAACACTAATGTTCGCACAATCAAACAACAGTGATGTTGATCAAGTAGGAAGCGGAAATGCTTCTGTAGTATCACAAACTGGAATGACCAACAACTCAGATGTCGATCAAGTAGGAGATACAAATGATTCTGATGTAATGCAGGATGGTGTATCTAACGATTCTGATGTAGACCAATTAGGTAACGATAACGAAGGTGATGTTATCCAATTAGGAGACAATAACGAAGCAGACATCCACCAAGGTTTTGGTTCTGGAGCTTCTGTTAATGACAACAACTCAGCATCTGTTACACAAACAGGAAATGGTAACACAGGACACATCGACCAATATGGTGATACTGATGGTTCTGATGGTAACAGTTCTGATATTAATCAAACAGGAGATGGTAACTTAGCTTACAACAGTCAAGTTGGTGACCTTAACATATCTACTCAAGACCAAGATGGTATGTCTAACACATCATTTGTAACACAAAATGGAGACAGTAACGATTCTGATGAAGACCAAACAGGAGACAACAACACATCATTTACTGATCAGACTGGAGACATGAATAGTTCTGATGTTGTACAAACTGGTAACAGTAATAGTTCTGATGTTGACCAATTAGGAGATGGTAACGATTCAACTGTATGGCAAGGTACTGTAGGAGACAATAACACAAGTACGGTATCTCAAACAGGTGATGACAACGATTCATTTGTATGGCAAGATGGAAATGATAACCTTTCTGACGTAGATCAAACTGGAAACAACAATGATTCTTATTTAGATCAATGGGGTGATTTTAATACTTCTGATATAGATCAAGATGGTGACGGAAATGAATCTGATGTTTTCCAAGGATATAATGGTGACAACAATAATAGTGTTGTAGATCAAAATGGAGATAACAATACATCTTATGTTTTTCAAGATAATGACTTAGGTGGAGGAAATGATTCTTCTGTTACTCAAACAGGTAATGACAACGACTCTGATGTAAACCAAGATGGTGAGTCTAATACAAGTGATGTTGACCAAACAGGAGACATGAACGTGTCAGATGTAGACCAAGATGGTGATACAAATGATTCTGATGTTGACCAATTAGGTAACATGAATGATGCTTCTGTTGATCAAGACGGTGATTCTAACTCTGCATGGATTGACCAACAAGGTGACAGTAATATGAGTTCTGAAACTCAAACAGGTGATTCTAATATTGCTGAAAACCAACAAATTGGTAACTCAAACATCTCTGATATTGACCAAACTGGTGACAATAACTATGGTGGAGCAGGACAATATGGAGATATGAACCAAAGTGATATTGACCAAATTGGAGATTTCAATGGTGCATTAACAATCCAGACTGGAGATTCTAACTATTCTACGCAAAATCAAGTTGGTAACGCTAACACAGCAATTACTTATCAAACAGGAGATATGAATAACTCTTATGTTGACCAAATCGGTGACAGTAACTCAGCGAGTGCTAACCAATTAGGTGATGGTAACCAATCTGATGTTGATCAAAATGGTAACTTAAATAACAGTACAACTGCACAAACAGGTAATAATAACGTATCTGTAGTTATGCAAGATGGTACTGGTAACATTAGCCAAGTAACACAAACAGGTATGGATAATAACTCTACTGTTGACCAAGATGGTACAGGTAATAATAGCTCTGTATCTCAATTAGGAGACTTACATTTATCTACTGTTACTCAAAATGGAATGTTAAACAACAGTATTGTTGACCAAGATGGTTTCATGCATGATAGTTCTGTTAACCAACAAGGAAACATGAACTCTAGTATAGTTGATCAAAACGGAACAACTCATACAAGTACTGTAGACCAAATTGGAAACGGTAACTCATCTTCTGTAACTCAAAATGACTAAGCAGAAGCTTTTATAAAATAGATTATTTTATTAAATAATTATAAGGTATAAGAGCATTAATTTGCTCTTATACTTTTTATAACAGATATATTTTTATAACTTACAAGTAGATATATCTTAAAACTTAAGACTATGAAAACTATATATAAATTCTTAATAGTAGTTTCTATACTAATGTCAGGTAACTTTATCACAGCTCAAACTTTTGAAGCTACTGATGATGCTACAGATATTTCTGGTTTTGAAACACAGTCTTCCCAAGAAAACTTTTTATTAAATCAAAGTGCTACTACTGCTAGTGTTACTAGTTCTGACAATGCTATTTTTATAGCTCAAATAGGTGATAGCAACAATTTAATTAGTAATACAACATCTACAGAAAGTAACATTACTGTCATACAAAATGGTGACGAAAACCTGACTGTACTTGATATTAATAGTACAACCTTAAAAGAAACTGTAATACAAAATGGTGATAATAACACATTTTTAGATTATAGTCCATTCAGATCAAATTTAAGAAATGCGACTATTAATCAAACAGGTAATAATCAAAATTTAACTATGTTTGGTTCTAACTCTTTGTCAGAAAAAATCAAAATTTCTATGCAAGGACAAGACCAATCCATTATCATAAGAAATTTTTAACAATAGTATTATGTTTTTGTGTTTAAACCAAAAAACAATAATATTTTTTGTTATCATTCTCTTTGCCTTTAGTGCTAAAGCACAACTATATAATACAGAAGTTGAAGCTAAACTTCAAGTCAATCAAGACAACGATTACATCAATATCAAAGGTATAGCCATTAATAAAACTCAAACTACCAAAAACTTGAGTTATAAATTGTCTGTTTTTAAAACAGATGAACAACAAAACAAATCTAAAAACGAACAAAGCGGTCAGTTTACTTTAGATTCCAATCAACAAAATGACCTATCAACTACATCTATTAACTTTGATCAAAAAACTAAAGTAATTATTCTTCTTTTAGTTTTTGATACTAATAAAAATATTATTGGCAAAGACCGAGTTGTGTTTAATGACGATGGTCAAAATAGTATTAATAAAGTTGAGGTACTCAAAGATATTGCAGCAAAAGTAGAAGACACATCCATAAAAATTAATGCTCAATTAATCAATAACGAGGTTGAAGCCAAAATACAAACTAATCAACAAAACGATTTTACCACTATTAAAGGTACAGCCTTTAATAAAACTGAGATTACTAAAAGCCTTATTTATAAACTAGTAGTTTTTAACAAAGATGAAAGCTTAAACAATATAGAAGAATTAAAGAATGAGCGTTTTATTTTATCTGCAAATCAAAAAATAGACTTATCCTCAATTTCATTTAAGTTAGATGAAAACGAAAAGAAAATAGCAGTATTATTAATTTATGACTTAGATAATAATATTATTGGACAAGACAGAGTTGTTTTTAACGAGAGTTTAAATGAAGAAGAAGAGAAAAAAAAGCGCATATTAGAAAAATTAAAACAGGAGCAAGAACAATCTCAAGATATTAATACAGAAGTAAGGGATGGTCTAGAACTAAAAGGAATTGTAGTTGAGGATACTAAAACCAAACCAGGAAGAGATTTTTACAAACTGTTTTATTCTTTATATACTCAAAATAACATAAACGGTAATCAAGTAGTAACCATAAAAGAAATTTTAGCTATTGGTAGAAACACGAAAATAGAAGTTATAGTTGGAGATGATAAGATTTTTTCGTTTTTTGTAAGACCTAGTACAGAGTATTTAACTAAAATGAATGATTATGCCATAATCAATGTGTATAAGCATTTCAAAAATCTTGAAAAAGAATCAAAAACAGTAAAACGCTATTAATTATTTAGTCATGAAAAAATTATTAACTTTTTTAATATTCTTAGCTGGATATTTTTGTGTAGGTCAACAACTCACTTATAAGCCTATAAATCCTGCTTTTGGAGGAGAGACCTTTAATTACCAATGGTTATTAAGTTCTGCAAATGCTCAAAACTCGTTTACAGATCCTAATGCCGATTTAGATAATGACGAAAGTTCTTTAGAAGCTTTCGCTGAAAATTTAAATAGACAAATTTTAAGTCAATTATCAAGGTCATTATTTCAAACACAATTGGGTGACGGATTACAAGAAGGAAACTTCAGTTTTGGTAGCTTAGCTCTAGAAATTTACGACTCTGCAGAAGGGCTTGTCATTAACATTCTAGATACTGACACAGGAGAACAAACACAAATTATAGTCCCTAACTAATCACTTAACTTCACATCATGATAAATTTTAGACCTGCTTTTGCAGTCATATTATTTTTAATCTTAACCAGTTGTGGCGCTTTTTTTAATCAACCTTATAAGCAAGAAAGAGCTAGAATTGGAGAATCGACTCCAGTTACCAGTAAGTTAACCCAGTTTCCACTACCACAAGAACCAGTTGTAGCAGGTGTTTATAACTTTAAAGACCAAACAGGTCAATATAAAGCTGTAGAAAATGGAAGTACCTTTAGTACAGCTGTATCTCAAGGTGGTACAACCATGTTAATTAAAGCGTTAGAAGATTCTAAATGGTTTACAGTAATAGAAAGAGAAAATTTAGGAAACCTTTTAAACGAAAGAAACATTATTCGATCTACCAGAGATGAGTATAGAAAAAACCAAAATCCAAACGAACCTAATTTACCACCACTACTATATGCTGGCGTATTACTTGAAGGTGGAATAATTTCTTACGACACAAACATCATCACTGGAGGTGCAGGAGCTAGATATTTAGGTATAGGTAGTTCTACACAATATAGACAAGATAGAATAACCGTATATTTAAGAGCAGTCTCTACATCAAGCGGAAAAATTTTGAAAACCGTTTATATTTCTAAAACAATTTTATCTCAAGCAGTATCCGCAAACTTATTCAAATATGTTAAGTACCAACGTTTATTAGAAACCGAAGTAGGTTTTACTAAAAACGAACCTGTACAACTAGCAATGAAAGAAGCAATTGAAAAAGCTGTAGAATCTTTAATTATAGAAGGAATAAAAGATAAATTATGGTTACCTAGATTAAGCGAAGAATCTACTGCACAACTTATTCAAGATTATGATGCAGAAAAAGATGAAGCCATCTCAACAGAATTGTACGAGAGATTTTTAACAGAACGTCGAGGTGATTACGCCATTACTGGTGCTTTAGGAGGTACATTAATTAACGGAGATTTACCAGACCCTCAACCAGAATTTAATAGTAAAATAGGTCTCAAACGTTCTCTTAATCCTTATCTAAGTTTAGGATTTACTTACAACAAATACAACTTAGAAAATAAAGAGATTTTAAACGAAGGCTTTATGTCTTTTGATTTAAATATAGAATACAGGGTGTTACCGTTCGACAATTTTACACCTTATCTTTTTGCAGGTGTTGGTACTAATGCTTCAAACTATTTTAAAGCAATCGACCCAAAATTGCAAGCGGGAATTGGTTTGGAATATTTAATACAAGACAATCTAGGCGTGTATCTTTATGGAGAGCATAATCTTGTGTTTTCAGATGAAATTGATGGTGTAGTAGCTGGTAGTATTGATGATATGTTTTATCGATTTGGTTTAGGAGTCAACTACTATTTGTCTAAACCACAAACTAAATTCAACCAAAGAAAAGAATTAGAAAAGCTTCAAAAAGCAGAATTAAAGGCACAAAAGAAAGAAAATCGTAGGTTAATGCAAGAGAAAAATAGAGCAGAACGCCAAAACAGAAAAAATAATTAATCTGTTAAATTTTAATTTAACATTTAAATAATTGAAACAGATGAAAATACTATCAAAATATATAAGCTTAATCGTCATAATAACTATGTTAGTTAGTTGTAGTGAAGATAAGATTACACTAAGTGGAACAGGAACTATTACCGGAAAAGTGGTATCACAAGGTGATAATATACCATTAGAAAACACCAGAGTATCAACTAACCCAAACTCTAGTATTGTTTTTACAGATGCATCAGGAAATTTTGTAATTAACGACATAGCAGTAGGAACCTACTCTGTGCAAGCACAAAAAGAAGGTTATTTAAGTAAGTTTGAGCCTGCAACAGTTACTGACGATAACACGGTAAATGTAATTTTTGAATTGGATATAGAAACAGCAAATAACGATGCACCTAATGCACCTGTCTTAGTCAGTCCTTCTAATAATGCAGTAAATCAAGCTATAACGTTAGATTTAGTTTGGACAGGATCTGACCCTGAAGATGACGATTTGACTTATGAAGTACAAATTTTAAACGATCAAAACTCTGACGTATTAACATTTACAGATTTAACAGATACTACACTAACTATTTCAGATTTAGATTATAATACCAAATATTTTTGGCAAGTTTCAGCTTCAGATAATATAAATGATCCAATTTTAAGCGAAACCTATAATTTCAAAACCTTAGAATTCCCAGATAACAGACACTTTTTTACTAGAAAAATAAATGGAAATAATGTGATTTTTTCTGTTGATGATGCAGGTAACGAATATCAACTCACTTCTGCAAGCAATAATAGCTGGAGGCCTAGAAAAGCGAGCAATTTAGATAAAATTGCATTTTTAAGATCTAATGGTGGACAAGTACATATTTACACCATGGATTTAAATGGATCTAACGTTATGCAGGTAACTAATACAGTATCTGTAAATGGATTTAATTTAGAAGAACTAGATTTTGAATGGAAAAGTAACAATACCAAACTGGTGTACCCTAATTTTGATTCGTTATACGAAATCAATAGCAATGGGTCTGGCTTAAATTTAATCCATCAAACATTAAATGGTAATTTTATTACAGAAGTAGATTGGTGTCAATTAACACAACGTTTAGCTGTAAAAACAAATAATGCTGTAGGTTATAATGTAGAAATATATACTATGACTAACTCAGGCGGTATTGTAGATTATATCTTGCAAAGTGTAACTGGTGCGGCAGGTGGATTAGACTATACTTTTGATGGTACTAAGTTATTATACACTTACGATGTATCTGGTAATCAAAATGTAGATTATAGACAGTTAGACTCTCATATGTTTATATACGATATAAATACTATGACTACAATAGATATTTCTACTTCTAAACCAGCAGGAACTAATGATTTAGATCCTAAATTTTCACCTAACGAAGCAGAGGTCATTTTTGTAAATACTTCTAATGACGGTATCTCACAACAAGATTTAGTTAAAGTAGAACTTGCTTCTTTAAGTACTAGAACATTATTTTTAGAAAACGGAAAAATGCCAGATTGGAAGTAATTCATACTTTCACATCAATTTAATTATAAAAGCACACATATTATTTGTGTGCTTTTTATTTATAAATATCTTTGTAGCTTAACACTGCACAATGAGTTCCGAAATTTCAAAACGTTATAGCCAAAGAGGGGTTTCTGCCTCTAAAGAAGATGTACACAACGCTATAAAACATATAGATAAAGGTCTATTTCCAAAAGCGTTTTGTAAAATAGTACCAGATTACCTCACTAATAATGATGATTATTGTCTGATTATGCATGCAGATGGTGCTGGAACAAAATCGTCTTTAGCTTATATGTATTGGAAAGAAACTGGTGATGTTTCGGTCTGGAAAGGAATTGCTCAAGATGCTTTAATCATGAATATTGACGATTTACTATGTGTTGGTGCAACAGATAATATTATGTTATCATCTACTATAGGAAGAAATAAAAACTTAATTCCAGGTGAAGTTATCTCTGCAATTATTAACGGAACAGAAGAGCTAATTGAAGATTTAAAATCTTTTGGTGTCACGATTCATTCAACTGGTGGCGAAACTGCAGATGTCGGAGATTTAGTTAGAACCATAATTGTGGATTCTACGGTAACTGCAAGAATAAAACGAAGAGAAGTTATAGATAACGCAAATATTAAGGCAGGAGACGTCATTGTTGGTTTAGAAAGTTTTGGACAAGCCACTTATGAGAAAGCGTATAATGGCGGAATGGGAAGTAACGGATTAACCTCTGCACGACATGATGTGTTTAGTAAGTATCTAGCTAAAAAATATCCAGAAAGTTTTGATGCGTCTGTACCTGAAGATTTGGTGTATTCTGGTCAAGTAAAACTAACAGATATTGTAAAGGATTCACCTATAGATGCTGGAAAGTTAGTACTATCACCAACGCGTACTTATGCGCCAATTATAAAAGCTATATTAGCTAAATATAATAAACAAGACATCCATGGAATGGTACATTGTAGTGGTGGTGCGCAAACAAAAATTCTTCATTTTATAGATAATTTGCATATTGTTAAAGACAACATGTTTTCCATACCACCTTTGTTTAAATTAATACAGGAACAGTCTAAAACAGACTGGAAGGAAATGTATCAAGTCTTTAATTGTGGGCATAGAATGGAATTATATGTCTCTCCAGAAATTGCGGAAGATTTAATTACAATATCTAAATCTTTTAATGTCAATGCCCAAATTATTGGTCGTGTTGAGGCTTCAAAAGAAAAAAAACTAACTATTAAAAGTGAGTTTGGAACCTTTGAATATTAATCTAAACTACCAATGCTTAAATAGTTGTAGTCTTCCAGTTCATTGATATTATCAATTAATTGTGTACAACCGTTTTTAAGCAAATATATAGTGTCAGAAATAGCAATAACTTCTTTGTACCTGTGGTCAGACAATAATATAGCTTTGGCTTGCTTTTCTTCAAGTATTAATTGCTGTATTTGTTCAATATAAAGAGGTGAAACTCCAGTAAACGGTTCATCTAGTATAACAATATTAGCTTGCTTTTTTAATATTAAATATATTTCAATAACGCGTCTTTCTCCATCAGATAGCGTATTAAATTTATGATATTCAAATTTTGAAAAACTTTCGAATTGGATTATAAAATCATCCCATTTGACCTCAAATAAATTAAATAAAGATATGACTTTGGCTTGATTAGGCACAAAATGATATTGGGGTAAAAAAGCAGCTTGTTTTGTTTTAAATAGTTCAGTTTTTAAAACCTGACCATCAAGTCTAATCTGCTTATATTTAGCTTTTAAGGTGCCAAATGCAATATTTAGCAAACAACTTTTACCACTACCATTACTGCCAAATATACTTGTTATTTTACCAGTTTCTGCTTTTAAGTAAATACCGTTTAATATGCGTTTGTCCTTAAAGTAAAGTTCTACATTGTCTATTTCAAATATCAAAATAAGGTTATATAAATTCGTTCATTAAACTTAAAAATCCTGTAGTTATAAAAGCGTCTATAAGGTATAAAATACTAAACAATTTTAAATCAGATACACCTAAGTTTTTATAAAAGGTCAGTTTTTGTTTAGCAGTGGTCTCGCTTACTATATAATATAATAATACAACCAAAAACAATTTAGTGATTAGTGCTATAATTAAGTGAGAACTTCCAGTAATTAAAAACATAATATTAATCACAAAAGACCACATAGCAAATGTGCGATAGTAATATAATATAGCGAATAATTGGTTTAGCATAAGTATTAAAATAACGAATAACACTAGCCTGATAGTATAACATAAGGTGAAAAGAATATATTTTAAATAATAAAATGCCATTTAAATTAAAGTTTAAAAAGAGTATTCGGTATTGGATTAACTTTAATTTCTAATCATATAGTTTATATTTAAAAGCATTGCAAATTCATTAATTATCGTATTTTTGTTTCACAATTTTGAAAGTTAAATGTTAGAAAAATTACAAATAGTAAAACAACGATTTGATGAGGTTAGTGATTTAATAATCCAACCAGATATTATAACTGATCAAAAACGTTATGTGGAACTAAATAAAGAGTATAAAGACTTACGTTTGTTAATGGACAAGCGTGAGCAATATATAGAGTTTACAGAAAATTTAAAGGAAGCTGAAGAGATTATTGCAGATGGTAGTGACCCAGAAATGGTAGAAATGGCTAAAATGCAATATGACGAAGCTAAAGAAGGTATTCCAAAGCTTGAAGAAGAAATCAGACTACTATTAATACCTAAAGACCCTCAAGATACTAAAAATGCTGTTGTCGAGTTACGTGCAGGAACAGGAGGAGATGAAGCTAGTATTTTTGCAGGAGATTTGTTTAGAATGTATACTAAGTATTGCGAAGGTCGAGGATGGAAAGTAGACACAGTAGATTATAGTGAAGGTACTAATGGAGGATTTAAAGAAATTCAGTTTGAAGTCTCTGGAGAAGATGTTTACGGAACATTAAAATTTGAAGCAGGTGTACATCGTGTACAGCGTGTCCCTCAAACCGAAACCCAAGGTCGTGTACATACAAGTGCTGCAACCGTAATGGTATTTCCAGAAGCAGAAGAGTTTGATGTAGAAATCAACCCTAAGGATGTACGTATTGACTTTTTCTGTTCATCTGGACCTGGAGGACAGTCAGTAAACACAACTTACTCAGCAGTACGTTTAACGCACATTCCAACAGGTTTAGTGGCTCAATGTCAGGATCAGAAGTCGCAACATAAAAACAAAGAAAAGGCCTTTAAAGTATTACGTTCTAGACTTTACGATTTAGAACTGGCTAAAAAAATGGAAGAAGATGCAGCGTTGCGTGGTACAATGGTAACCTCTGGTGATAGAAGTGCTAAAATTAGAACGTATAACTATCCACAAGGACGTGTAACTGATCATAGAATTGGATTAACATTATACGATTTATCTAATATTGTTAATGGAGATATCCAAAAAATTATAGACGAGTTACAACTAGCTGAAAATACTGAAAAACTAAAAGCTAGTGACGAACATATTTAATACTAAGCCTCTTTTTTGAGGCTTTTTTTATATCATGACAACAGAACAACTAACTGACCAAATCAAAAAAAAGAAATCCTTTTTATGTATAGGATTGGATGTCGATTTAAATAAAATTCCAAAACATCTTTTAGATACCGAAGATCCTATTTTTGAATTTAATAAAGCCATCATTGATGCGACACATCATTTATGTGTGGCTTATAAACCTAATACTGCGTTTTATGAAGCTTATGGAATTAAAGGTTGGAAAGCGTTAGAAAAAACAATTCAATATCTAAACAAAAACCATCCAGACATTTTTACGATTGCTGACGCTAAACGTGGAGATATTGGTAATACTAGTACCATGTATGCCAAAGCCTTTTTTGAGGATTTAGCGTTTGATAGTGTTACTGTTGCACCTTATATGGGTAAAGATTCTGTCGAGCCTTTTTTAGCGTTTAAAAACAAGCACACCATATTGTTAGCCTTAACATCAAATGCTGGTGCATTTGATTTTCAGACAAAATCTATTGACGGAAAAGAGTTATATAAACAAGTACTAGAAACGTCTAAAACTTACCAGAATTCTGAAAATTTAATGTATGTTGTTGGTGCGACTAAAGCAGAATTTTTTTCTGACATCAGAAAAATTATTCCTAATAGCTTTTTACTCGTGCCAGGAGTAGGTGCTCAAGGCGGAAACCTACAAGAGGTTTGTAAATATGGTATGAATGACAATGTTGGATTACTAATCAATTCTTCTAGAGGGATTATTTACGCTTCAAATCAAGACGATTTTGCTCAAGCTGCAGCTAATAATGCTGAAGCTTTGCAGCAGCAAATGGAGGAGATACTTAATAAGTAATCGTCATTCCGAGCAAAGTGAAGCAATTTCATATGCAATTAAAAGACCAAATAGGGAATATTATTTTACTTAATTCGACTCCAAAACGAATCATCTCATTAGTCCCTTCTCAAACCGAATTGCTCTTTGATTTAGGATTAGAAGATGCTGTAGTTGGTATTACAAAATTCTGTGTACACCCTTTTCATTTTAAAAGTACAAAGATAATTGTTGGTGGTACAAAGCAAATTAATGTCGAAAAAATCAAAGCTTTACAACCTGATATAATTTTGTGTAATAAAGAAGAAAATACAAAAGAAATTGTAGAAGCTTGTCAAGAGATTTGTCATATTCATGTTTCAGATATTATTACTATTAATGACTGCTTAGAATTGATTTCTCAATATGGACAGCTCTTTAATAAACGTATTAATGCACAGAAAATAAAAGACAAAATTGAATTTAATTTAAAAGATTTTCAAAATTATATAAAAGATAAGCCAACATTAAAAACCGCTTATTTTATTTGGCGAAACCCTTGGATGGTAGCTGCTAATAATACGTTTATTAATTATCTTTTAGAATTGAATAAATTTAATAACATCTACAATAATCAAGAACGCTATCCGGAAATAGATATTACAAAGTTAAGAGTAGAAGGTGATCCAGAAATTATCTTATTGTCCAGCGAGCCTTATCCTTTTAAAGAAGAACACGCGTTTGAAGTAGGAAGACATAGCCATCACGCTAAAACTATATTTGTTAATGGAGAATATTTTTCTTGGTATGGGTCTAGATTAACTAAGGCATTTAGCTACTTTAAACAATTAAGAGAGCGGTTGTGATTGTTCTCTAACTAAATATTTTAGTTTGTTTAGCTTATCTAAAAGCTTAATAGCTCTGTATTCTGATACATCACTAGCTTCATGATCAGTTTGGCGTAGGTTATAAGCGTGTTCTACAAGTTGTTTGTAGCGTTTGTTTAATTTATGTTGGTGCTGTTTTAGTTTGTCTCTACGACTCATGGTCTTATGGGTTGATTTTGAGTAAATTAAATTACTTTTTTTATTTAAATAAAAAAAATAATTTTTCAAAAAAAAATCTTAAATACACAAAAGCCTATTCTTAAATTTTAAAAATAGGCTCTAATAAACTAACTCTTAATATAAGAAAAGGACTTAAACCCTTTTACACAGTAAAAATGCTAAAAAGTGAAGTGAACCATATTATTTAATTATTAAGCTTTCATTAAGTTATTTAAATTTAATAGCTTTATAACTAATCTTATAATAGAATGAAACACGCTATCATATTAATTCTTGCATGTATATCCTTTAATGCAATATCACAAAATAATGATTGTGCATGTTGTACAGATCAGCATGAAGCATTTGATTTTTGGATAGGAGAATGGCAAGTTACTAATCCAGATGGGACTTTAGCAGGCCATAATACTATAATAAAAATTCAAGATAATTGTATACTTTTAGAAGATTGGGTGAGTGCTAAAGGTAATTATACTGGTACAAGTCAGAATTTTTACAATGCAAAAACTGGTCAGTGGGAACAAATTTGGATAGACAATCAAGGTGGTACTTTGCATCTAAAAGGAAACAGGACCGGAAACCAAATGATTTTACAATCTGATACAGAACTCAATAAGGATGGCAACCCTTATTTTCATCGTGTGACGTGGACACTAAACCAAGATGGTTCTGTACGTCAACTTTGGGAAACCACAACAAATAACACAGAAGTTGTTGTTGCTTTTGATGGGTTGTATAAAAGAAAATAACTAGTCCTGTAAAGCAAATACTTTTTTGAGCAAATCTGTTGCTCTAGAGCTAACTTTTGTTCTTATATCTTGCTCCTCGACAGCAATCATAGTGTATACACCTTTTAAAGCTTCACTAGTAACATAATCTGTTAAATCTGGATTAACATTATTAGTAAACGGTATGGTATTGTATCTATTAATTAAATTCTCCCAAATTTGGTCAGCACCAACTTTACTAAACGATGCTTTGATGATTGGATTAAACTTGTTATATAAAGCTGTCTCTGTTTTAGATTTTAAATAGTTTGTTGCAGCATCATTATTGCCTAATAGTATATTTTTAGCATCAGTAAATGTAATATCTTTAACTGCATTTACAAAAATAGGTGTAGCTTCTCCAACAGCATCTTCAGCTGCTCTGTTTAATACTTTTAAACCTTCATCAGCCAAATTACCTAATCCTATATCTCTTAACGCTTTGTCTACTTTTTGTAATTCTTCAGGTAGTAAAATCTTAACCAATTCGTTTTTAAAAAAACCGTCTGTCTGGGTTAATTTAGAAACTTGTTTATCGATTCCTAAATCTAGAGCTTCGCGCAATCCGTTAGCAATATCTAATTCGCTTACTCCACCTCCTTGAGGTAATTGATTAACAACGTCTCGTAATTCTGCACAAGCAGTAACATTTAATATAACTAAAAGGGTTAAAATTTTTTTCATGTTGAATGTTTTAAAGTAGTAAATATACCTCTAACTATGAGAAAATAACAGTTTTATTATTATAAACCATTACTTTTCGTTTAATATGAAGTTTAATGGCATTAGCTAATACTATTTTTTCCAAATCTCGTCCTTTGGCTATCAAATCACCAATAGCATGAGTATGAGAGACTCTTGTGACATCTTGTTCTATGATTGGTCCAGCATCTAATTCTTCTGTAACATAGTGGCTAGTAGCACCTATAATTTTAACACCTCGTTTATAAGCAGAATGGTAAGGTTTTGCACCAACAAATGCTGGTAAAAAAGAATGATGAATGTTAATTACCTTATTAGGAAACTGACTAATAATTTTGTTTGATACTATTTGCATGTAACGTGCAAGCACAATAAAATCGACACCAAATGTTTTACACAATTCTAATTGTTGGTCTTCAGCCTCAGCTTTAGTGTCTTTAGTTACAGGAATGTGGTAAAATGGAATATTAAAGCTATTAGCTATAGGTTTTAAATTATTATGATTGCTTACAATAAAAGGGATTTCTACATCTAATTCTCCAGAATTATATCTTCCTAAAATATCGTACAAACAATGATCATATTTAGAGACAAACAAAGCCATTTTCGGGATGTCTTCAGAAGTATATACACGCCATTTCATTTCAAATGTTTTTGCTAAGTCTGTTTTAAAATTAGTTTTAAAAGACTCCATGGTGAAGGTGTCATTCTTAAACTCACTTTCTAAACGCATAAAAAAGATATTTTGTTCTCTATCGACATGTTGATCTATGTAAACAATATTACCATGGTTATTAGCAATAAAATTTGTGACATTAGCAATAATACCAGATTGGTCTTTACAATTAATTAGTAAGGTTATTTTTTTCATATTTGATTCCCTTTCAATAAAATTTTAAGTAATAGCTCTACTAATTTAATCTAAATAGTACCGAAAATGGACTACTCCAAAACTTTTAGATAATTACGTATTATCAAGCATTTTTTTTGAATATTTCGTAAATTGCGACCTCAAAATAGATTATATTTTAAGAATGATACAAGCAACTCCTTATAAGCCAAAACATAAAGTAAGAATTGTTACTGCAGCATCACTGTTTGATGGTCATGATGCGTCTATAAATATTATGAGACGAATTATCCAAGCAACTGGTGTAGAAGTAATTCATTTAGGACATGACAGAAGTGTAGATGAGGTTGTAAATACTGCTATTCAAGAAGATGTAAATGCTATATGTTTAACTTCTTATCAAGGAGGACATAACGAGTATTTTAAATACATGCATGATTTACTTCAAGAGCGTGGTGCAGGACATATCAAGATTTTTGGTGGAGGTGGAGGTGTAATATTACCTTCTGAAATTAAAGAGTTAATGGATTATGGTATTGCTCGTATCTATTCGCCAGATGATGGTCGTGCAATGGGATTACAAGGTATGATTAACGATTTGGTTAAGCAATCTGATTTTGCAGTGGGTGATGTTTTGAATGGCGAAATTGATGAGCTTCCAACAAAAAATCCAAAAGCGATTGCAAGAGTTATTTCTTCTGCCGAAAATTTTCCAGAAGTAGCAAAAGACACTTTAGACAAAATTCATAAAAAAAATGAAACATCTAAAACACCAGTTTTAGGAATTACAGGTACTGGTGGAGCAGGTAAATCTAGTCTAGTAGATGAATTGGTTAGACGTTTTTTAATCGATTTTCCAGAAAAAACAATAGGTTTAGTGTCTGTAGACCCTTCAAAACGTAAAACAGGTGGTGCACTTTTAGGTGATAGAATCCGTATGAATGCAATAAACTCACCAAGAGTGTATATGCGTAGTTTGGCGACAAGACAATCTAACTTGGCGTTATCAAAATATGTACATGAAGCTATTGAAGTTTTAAAAGCTGCAGAATACGATTTAATTATTTTAGAGACTTCTGGAATTGGACAGTCTGATACAGAGATTATAGAGCATAGTGACGTGTCCTTGTACGTTATGACACCAGAATTTGGTGCTGCTACACAATTAGAAAAAATCGACATGCTTGATTTTGCAGATTTAGTGGCCATCAATAAATTTGACAAACGTGGATCTCTAGATGCGTTGCGCGATGTTAAAAAGCAGTACATGCGTAATAATAATCTATGGGATGTTCCACAAGAAAATTTACCTGTTTTTGGGACGATTGCTTCGCAATTTAACGATCCAGGAATGAATACGCTTTATAAAGCGATTATGGATAAGTTGGTAGAGAGAACAGACGCTGATTTAAAATCAACTTTTCATATTTCTGATGAGATGAGCGAGAAGATTTTCGTCATTCCTCCAAGTCGTACACGTTACTTATCTGAAATTGCTGAAAATAATCGTGCATACGATAAAAAAGCAACAGAACAAGTTGAGGTAGCCCAAAAACTATACGGAATATACAAAACATTAGGTTCAGTACTTAATGTCTCGTCGAGCGCAGTCGAGACGTCTCTTTTAGACAAACATGGATTAAATAGTGATGAGATACTGAAACAAGTTCAGGATGACAACACCGATTTTGTTAAACTTCTTATTTCAGAATTTGATCGCGTAAAACTAAACTTAGATCCTTACTATTGGGAAGTGATTACAGGTTGGGATGAGAAAGTAAACAAGTATAAAAATCCAATCTACAGCTTTAAAGTAAGAGATAAAGAAATAAAGATTGAAACCCATACCGAGTCACTTTCTCATTTACAAATACCAAAAGTAGCCTTACCAAAGTATCAAGCCTGGGGAGATTTATTGCAATGGACATTACAAGAAAATGTGCCAGGTGAGTTTCCATACACCTCTGGTTTATATCCATTTAAACGTACAGGAGAAGATCCAGCACGTATGTTTGCAGGAGAAGGTGGACCAGAACGTACCAACAGACGTTTTCATTACGTTAGTGCTGGTTTACCAGCTAAGCGTTTATCCACTGCTTTTGACAGTGTGACGCTTTACGGAAACGATCCAGATTTACGTCCAGACATCTATGGTAAAATTGGTAATGCTGGTGTAAGTATTTGCTGTTTAGATGACGCTAAAAAACTATATTCTGGTTTTGATTTAGCTAATGTTATGACATCGGTAAGTATGACTATTAATGGTCCAGCACCAATGTTGCTAGGCTTTTTTATGAATGCTGCAATCGACCAACAATGTGAGATGTATATCAAAGAAAATGGTCTAGAAAAAGAAGTAGAAGCTAAAATTGCTAAACTATATAAAGACAAAGAACGTCCATCTTATAATGGTGATTTACCAGAAGGGAATAATGGTTTAGGTTTAATGCTTTTAGGTGTGACAGGTGACCAAGTATTACCAGCAGAGGTCTATGCAGACATTAAAAAAAATACAATAGCCCAAGTAAGAGGAACAGTACAAGCCGATATTTTAAAAGAAGACCAAGCACAAAATACCTGTATATTTTCAACTGAATTTGCGCTACGTTTAATGGGAGATGTACAAGAGTATTTTATTGACAATAATGTGCGTAATTTCTATTCGGTGTCTATTTCTGGATACCATATTGCTGAAGCAGGAGCCAATCCAATTACACAATTAGCCTTGACATTATCTAATGGTTTCACTTACGTGGAATATTATTTAAGTCGCGGAATGGATATTAATAAGTTTGGACCAAACTTATCCTTCTTTTTCTCAAACGGAATCGATCCAGAATACGCAGTAATTGGTAGAGTAGCACGTAAAATTTGGGCAAAAGCCATGAAGCACAAATATGGTGCAAATGCAAGAGCGCAAATGTTGAAGTACCATATTCAAACGTCAGGACGAAGCTTACACGCTCAAGAAATTGACTTTAACGACATACGTACTACGCTTCAAGCATTATATGCGATTTACGATAACTGTAACTCATTACACACCAATGCATACGATGAAGCCATTACGACACCAACTGAAGAATCGGTTAGACGTGCTATGGCGATTCAACTTATTATTAATAAAGAATTAGGTTTAAATAAAAACGAAAATCCAATTCAAGGGTCGTTTATTATTGAAGAATTAACCGATTTAGTCGAAGAAGCAGTCTTGTTAGAATTTGATCGTATCACAGAACGAGGAGGTGTACTTGGTGCTATGGAAACCATGTACCAACGTAGTAAAATACAAGAAGAAAGTTTGTATTACGAAACATTAAAACATAATGGAGACTTCCCAATAATTGGCGTAAACACATTTTTAAGTTCTAAAGGCTCACCAACTGTTATTCCTGCGGAAGTTATTAGAGCAACAGAAGAAGAAAAGCAGTTTCAAATTAAAACTTTAGAGAATTTGCATAAAGCGAATGATACAAAAGCTTTATTGAAAGACCTTCAGAAAAAAGCAATCAATAACGAGAATATTTTTGAAGCGTTGATGGATGTTTGTAAAGTATGTAGTTTAGGTGAAATCACTTCAGCATTATTTGAAGTAGGCGGACAGTATAGACGCAACATGTAAGCAGAGAGCCAATTTTTCTTTTTCAGAAAAATTGTGCGAATCACTTATCCCAAACTAGTTTTGGGATCTCATTAACAATTAAAGTATATGAATCACCTATCCTGAGCGTCCCGATAGCTATAGGGATCGAAGGATTTCATAAATAAAATCTCACCAAAAGCATTATGTTTTTGGTGTTTTTTTGTATCAATATTATAATGCGTAATTTCGTGATAAATAATAAGAAATGTCTTTCAAAAAATACCATCCATTATTAAAAGAATCAATTGAAAATGTAGGTTTTGCTACCACTAATGCGTTTCAAAAACAAGTGATGCCTTTAATAAAAGGAGGAAGTGATGTGTATGCAATTGGTCCAAAAGGATGTGGTAAAACTACTGCAATGGTTATTAGCACCATTCAAAAATTAGATGCAGCAGCTTTTGAAGATTCTCCAAGAGCTTTAATTATTGCAAAAGACAGACAAACAACATTGGATTTAAAAGAACGCTTTGAAGTATTTACAAAAAATACAGATTTACGTATTTATTGTGCTTATGAAGAAAGTGATTTAGAAAAACAACGTGAAGAAATTTACTATGGAGTTGATATTTTAATTGCTACACCAAAACGATTAAGCAAACTGTACCATTTAAATAGTGTGCATTCTGGAGAATTAAAATTATTTATTATTCATGATGCCGATTTTGTTACCAGAAACAACTACCATAATTATATTTTAAGATTAAGTGAAAGTGCGCCAAAAGCACAGTTTGTTATTTTCTCCGAAACCTTTAATTCTAAAATAAAAGCTTTTCAAGACTGGTTTATGTTTAATGCAAGAATTGTAGAAGTTAAATAATAAATTATTTTTCAATCACTAGGTGTGGAACTTCTTCCAAGTTCCAGTCAATAACCAATCCACCAGCTAAAGATTGAGTAATTTCTTTTCCGTAAAGGTGTTCACACAAATATAAAGCAGCCTCAAAACTTTTAGCACCACCAGCAGAGGTGATGTATTTACCATCGTGAACAAAGAGAACATCTTTTCTAATATCCAATTCTGGAAACATGGTGCGCATAGCATCTACATCACTTGGAAAAGTAGTAGACACAGAATTGTCCAATACACCTGCTTTTGCTAGTACAAATGCACCATCACAATGTGAAGTTACAAAAACCGCTTCTTTATCCACTTTTTGAACAAATTCTATCATAGCTTTGTCTTCTAAATCGGTATCTAAATGGTGTTCTGCACTTGGTACAACAAGGATATCAATTTTAGGTAAATCATCAGTAACATAATTGTAATCAGGTAAGATGCGCATCCCTTCAAAAGAGGTAATGGCTTCATCCGTATTGGCAACAGTAAAGACATTCATTGCTTTAATTTTCTCTCTAAAAATGGTGTGCTGAAAGATGTCGAAAGGAGCAGTTAACTCGGTATTGTAAGTGCCATCCATAATTAGAAAAGCTACATTGTAACGGTTGGACTCCAGCTTTGGGAACTGTTTTTCTACTCTTTTATTATCAGAATTACAGTTTAATAGTAGAGTAAAGGTTAAAATGTATATTAAGTGTTTCATTGTTTTTAATTTATTCGCCAAGGTGGATTTTTTCTGTTTACGCCAGCTTTATATAGTTTAATGGTATTTCCGTCAGGATCTTCCAAGTTGGCTTCACGCCATAACCACGATTGATCTGTAGGTTCTGAGATAAAAATAAGTCCTTTTTGTTTAAGTTTTAAAACTAAATTATCTAAATCTTCATCTTCAAAATAAATAGTAGTGTTGTTATTGGTTTGCATAGCTTTATTTAAATGAATGGAAAATGTAGCTTCTCCATCAGGACACTCAAATCGAGCATATCGTGGTAAGGCATCAACAATAAGTTTAAGCCCTAAAAGTTTATAAAATGCTACTGATTTATGTACATTTTTTGAGGATATGGTAACTTGATTTAAATTCATTTGTATTCTTTTTTAACGTATGTTTTTAAGAAAAATAACAGTGCAACACAGACCATTCCTAGAATAGTCATAATAAACCATGTATTGTCAAAGCCTAATTTTTCTGCTAATTGTAGACCAACATTATGTCCAAAAATGCTTCCTACCGAAAACGCCATAGCATACATGGCCATATATTCTCCTTGATTTCCTTTTTTTGCTCTATCTAATGCAAATCTATGCGCAAACGGGAAAGCAATCATTTCTCCAACAGTCATTAAAAACATTCCCATAATTAATATGCCTGACCAACCTGTAAAGTTTAGGATTAGTAAACTTATTGTGGTTAAAAATGCACCAAATAGAATAAGACCAACTTTAGTATTTTTTGTTTTTTCTAACCACTTAATTAAAGGCATTTCAAATAGGAATATAAATAATCCGTTTGCACCTAGTAATAGTCCAACTTCAAGTTCACTTAATTGATGTGCCTCTCTGTAATATATTGGCATGGCTGAAAAATATTGAAAAAAGACAATTGCAAATAAAATCATAGCCACAAAAAATATTAAAAACGACTTGTCTTTATAAGCGGACTCAGGATTTTCAACCATAATATCATCCTGTATTTTAGCCTTTTTTGGATTTAAAACGTAAAACATTACTATTGTCGCTAAAATACAAGTTACACCATCTACCCAAAACAAGCCAGAGTAACTTAACTTTGTTATTATTAAACCTCCAATAGCAGGACCAGCTGAGAAACCAAGATTAATAGCTAGTCTTATTAGTGTAACACTTCGTGTTTTGTTTTCTGGCTTACTGTAAGCACTCATAGCTACAAAAGAAGCAGGTCTAAACATGTCTGCAACACACATAGTTAGAAATACACCTATGCATAAAGATTTAAACGTTGTTAAATATTGTAATCCTATAAATAAAAACCCTGTAGATAACAAACTGATGACCATAATTTTGTAATAACCAAATACGTCTGTTAGCTTTCCTCCAAACCAAGTACCTACTAGAGATCCAAGACCAAAGCATGACATAATCCATCCAATATTAGATTTAGTTATACCTAAATCTTCATTAAGGTAGATTGATAAAAAAGGGATTACCATTGTACCTGCTCTATTAATTAGTGTGATTAGTGCTAGCCACCAGATTTCTGATGATAATCCATTAAAAGAATTAAAGTAGTTTTTAAATAGCGTTTTCATTGGTTGGTTTGGTATTAATGTTTTTTTACATAGCCTTAAATTCTATTTGAGTTGGATAATTTTATTATGATTATTAACAAAATAAAAAAGTCCAACGTAGAAGTTGGACTTTTTATATTGTATTAATTGATATTTATATCATCACAAAATATAAGGCGTCCAACCTGTATCTCTACACGTGGTATATTGCTTATTATTTGTAATGACTAAATTCATTTTCTCTTAAATTGTGTAGTCAAAGCTAAACAATTTTTTTAATAAGTTGTATTTTTGATATTAAATTATTGAATTTTTTATAACAAATAATCCAACATGAGAGTCTTAATTTTCTTTTTTTTAATTATCAGTACTTTTAGCTGTGCGCAAGACAAATTACCATTATTAGGTGAGACTGAGCATCAACGTGAAATGAATGCAAAGTTTAAAGATGCAGCAAAATCACCATTAACAGATCAAGACCGCAAAGACTTTAGAGGCTTAGATTTTTTTAAGTTTGATAGTACATATATCGTGACTGCTTTGTTTAAAAGAACACCAAATGAAGCCTCTTTTAAAATGAAAACTACCACAGACCGATTAGTAGATTATGTTAAGTATGGTGAGGTAACATTTACGTTGAAAGGAAAAGAATTAAAACTTAACGTTTATCAAAATCTAGAAGCGGTTAAGCAATTAGGCGAAGAAGAAGCCTTATTTTTACCCTTCATGGATAATACTAATGGAGAAGAAAGCTATAAAGGTGGTCGCTATATCGAGGTCAAATTACCAGAAAACAACAAGATGGTTATAGATTTCAATAATGCTTATAACCCTTATTGTGCTTATAATAAAAAGTATTCTTGCCCAATTGTACCAGATGAAAATAGATTATACGTTGCTATTGAAGCAGGAGTTAAAAAGTATGATGACCACTAAAATTGCTTAGCTAGCCATAATCCTAAAAATACAGCTAGAAACCCTAATACAAAACTTGCAATTGTATAAAACGCAAAGCTGGTAAAATCTCCTGCTTTTAAAAACACATGATTTTCATAAGCAAACGTAGAAAACGTGGTGAATCCACCACAAAATCCTGTTGCTAATAATACTGTTTGGTTATTTGTTAGCGTATTGTTTTTTAGAGCTATACCTAAAATAATTCCTATTAATAAACTTCCTAAAACGTTAGCTAAAAAGGTTCCGTAAGGAATACCATTTTCAGAGCTATTTAAAGACTTACCTAATATATACCTAAGGACGCTTCCAAAGCCTCCACCTATAAAAACTAATACAAGTTGCTTCATATGTACGTCCCTTATGTATGGGACTTTCTTTTAGTTGATAATTCTACAGATTACAATATAATTCAATTTTTTAATAACACTATTCTTTAGCTATCGCTTAGTTGCTAAAATTTAACAATTTAATTGTTAACCTATTCATTTTAAACCTATTAAAGGTTATCAAATACACAATATAATTGATTTGTTTGGCGGAAACTGAAAAGCCAAAAAAGAGTAAGTGCGCTATTATAAATTCTATAATCATGGAAAAACTAAATGAAAAGCAACTTTTGGTTGCAAGAGAAGAGTTTAGACCCTTTTTAACAATGAAAAACAAAGGACTATCTAAACTTAAATTAAAAACATCATTAAACTTTTTTAAACAACAGTTTAATACCACTTATGAGTCTTTAGGCTGTGTAGGTTACAATCCTACCTTTAAGCAGTTAACAGCAACTATAAATATTAAACGAGCAACTGGTTATTCAGGAGGTTTATGTACTAATGGATCTTTTGAATACGTTAGGTTTTATATGGATTACCAAGATGGGAATGGTTGGGAAGACATGGGTTATGTAGGTGTAAATGTACATGATATCCCAACTGAAAAAGATTGTAGTAATACAAATGAAAAACCTATTAACTATACGGTAAGATTGAATATTAATCCAAAGAAAAAATTTTGTAGCACACCAAATTTACCTATAGTTAGAGCGGTTTTATCATGGAATTCTGTACCAGAACCAAATGATCCAGATTTAACAGCTGGAACCTATGTTTGGAGTGATAAAAAAGATGTACAAGTACAAATTGAACCTTTAAAATTTTTCATTCCAGACTTTCCGTTAGTGCAGTTGGATGATTTATTTAATACTGCTATTTTAAATCCATCAGTCTCATTTGATAAATTGGTAAATATCAATCCCAATTTAAAAAATGCATTACAAGATGCTAAACAAGCAGTAGTTCCAAAAGCTTATAATTTTGCCGAATTAAATGCACTTTATAAAAAAGAAAACATAGGACCTGAACGTTTTGGACACAAGTTATTAAAACAAGTACAGTCCTCTAACCAATTAGCTAATCTTACTGATATCAATGATTTATTTGAGCTGAATAGTTTGAATTTACCTGAGATTTTAGTGAATTGGAATAATTTAAATTGTAATACTAATTACGAAGAATTATTGTGCGTTGGTGCAGACTATAATCAAGAGGCATTGGTAGGAACTTTAAAAATTAAAAAACCATCTGGTTATAGTGGAAATCTATGCAGTACAGGTAGTAAAGAGTATGTGTCTTTTTGGATTCAAACCGAGGATAATTGTCAATGGAAGCATGCAGGAACTACATTTGTAAATGCTTATGATATAGCTAGTATACCTAGTGACGGAATACATTATTCTGTTGTGTTGCCTTATAGTTTTGAGGGATTGAAGCAAGATTGCGAGAACCCTCAAGTATTAAAGGTTAGAGCAATTTTATCTTGGAATACACCACCACAAGGTATGAATTGTTCAAATTACGGAAATGTCATCGAATCTTATGTACAGTTAAAACCACAATCTAGTACTGCTAATGGACCTAAATTAGTTTCTGTTGGAGGTGTCTCTACAGATTTTATTAATACTAGTAGCGGATTGACTTTAGGTGGTAGTAAATTTGGATTTAATATGCATGATGTAACTGCAGATAGTGCATTTGCTGGAACGATTGTTATACAAGGTTTAACAAATACTTACAAAGGGCAGAAGTATAAAATAAAAGCGACCAATCTAGATACTGGAGATACAAAGTATATTAATAACGATTTTGTAGTTGAAGGTTACGATGAGGTTGCAGGAATGACAACTTATGATACATCTTCAGCTCCAGGAGATGAGTACACATACATTGGTGACAAGAAAAACACTTATAACGTTATTGCTAGATTTGAATTGTCAGGTAATAATAAATGGCTAATAGAATTAGAGCATTTAGGAGCCATAGTGGATAGTCAGGTTATTCAAATGGATAATCAGTCACCAATTTTAACGCTTGATATTGATAATTATGGCAATTGTTCTCACTTTAAAAAAGGAGTTATAATTACTGGAACTTATAAAGTTGAAGAAGTGCATTTAAGTCATTTTACTTTAAGTACTACTGCAACAGATGTTAATCAAGTTTTAAAAAGTAGTTTAGCAGGTGATTCTACAAACGGAAGTTTCATGTTTACAGCATCGACTTCTAAAAACTGTGGAAATATTAGACTAAGTGCTAAACCAAAAACAGTTGTTAATAGTGTAGAAATGCACAAAGGTGTCGCTATTGCGCCAAACATTTGTTTGTCTGATAATTAATAACAAATAGTTTTAAACTAAAAAGCAGTTCTTTCCAGAACTGCTTTTTTAATGATTACTTAAGTGGTAAATATATTTCTGTTACCCAATTGGATGGGTTCGGGACATTTCCTGGATCATTAGCATATATTTCAAATGGATCTAAATCAGATTGCTCCAGATTATTTTCAGCAATATATTTATTTGCAGCCTCCCAAGCATCAGGTAAATAAGTGTAATTTCCTTTTAAAGTTGTTTTTAAAGCTTTAGTTTTTGGTATGTAACCACAAAGGACTTCACTATCGTTTTCAACAGTAATTTTATTCATCACAGGTATGGCTTGACTCATAATTATATTACCAGTTTCAGGATTCATTTCGTTATAAATAGTAAAAGGCATTCCAGTCTGTACTATACTATTTTTAGCCATATATGCCATGATTTCGCCATATTGTTTTCCAATTAATTCGCTAATATTTGTTCCTGTTGCTGCTGTAGTTTTATACATGTAAAATCCACCACCATATTCTGTTATACCATCTACTTTAATATTAAATTGTTTCATACTTTCAACAACTTTTCTATCTAAAAGTTCTAAACTACGCTCGTAATAAGGTCCTATTTGTTTGTCCATACCTCCAGAAAAGGCTGCAAACGCTTTGAATCCAAAAGGTAAATCTTTACCTGATATGGTCCATTTTACTTCTGTGCTACCATCTTCATTTGGAGTAAACTCCCACATAACGTCAGATTTAGGAAACTCTCCAAATTGCATTTCTTGTGTAATGGATGCATTTGGGTTGGCAGCTATAGTTTTCATTCTACCAGTTTCACCATCATCTGTCCAAGAATAAGACCCATCAATACCACTAGTTTTTTCAGGATACGTTAAGGTCATTTCTGGTTTTTCTTCAACCCAAGCATTCCAATCTTGCCAATTTTTAAAATCAATAACTTCATTATATACAAGACTTGCAGGTGCCTGTATGGTTTTACTTCTTGTCACAGAATAACTATTTGGTTGAACAGCAATATAAATTGCAGCTGCTATAATGACAATAAGGAGAAGAAATAAGATATACTTTAAATATTTCATGTTTTTAGTATTAAATTTTAGTTATTTCAAAGATAATCAAATTATAATATGTTAAATTCTTATATTTATTGACTTTAAAAAAAATAACTAATTATGAGAATAAAACACGTATTAAGTGTTGCTTTAATTGCAACTCTATTTTTGTCTTGCGGTAATGATAAAACCGATAAATCAACAACTGAAGACAATAAAAAAACCGAAACAGACTTTGACTTTAACGTCGAACAGTTTGCAGATATTAAAATTTTACGATATCAAATTCCTGGTTGGGATAATTTAACTTTAAAAGAACAAAAACTAGTCTATTATTTAACTGAAGCAGGATTAGCTGGTCGTGACATAATGTGGGACCAAAATTACAGACACAATCTAAAAATTAGAAAAGCTTTAGAAAATGTATACACTAATTATGAAGGTGATAAAAACACAGATAACTGGAAGGCGTTTACTACTTACTTAAAGCGTGTTTGGTTTAGTAATGGTATTCATCATCATTATTCTAACGATAAGCTAAAACCAGAATTTTCTCAAGACTATTTAAAAGAGATTATGTCTGCTACAAACACAACATTAGCTGGCGAAGCTTTTGATGTTATTTTTAACGATGCAGATAGTAAAAAAGTAAATCAAGCAAAGGGTGTAGATAATGTGGGTTTATCTGCAGTTAATTTTTACGGTCCAAATGTGACTAATGCAGATGTAGAGGCGTTTTATTCTAAAATGAAATCTCCAAACCCAGAAAAGCCATTATCATTTGGCTTAAACTCGCAGTTAGTTAAAGAAAACGGAGTATTAAAAGAACGTGTTTATAAATCTGGAGGTTTATATGGATCTGCTATTGACGAAATTGTAAAATGGTTAGAATTAGCAAAAGGCGTTGCAGAAAATAAAGAACAAGGCGATGCACTAGGATTGTTAATCAAGTATTACAAATCTGGAGATTTACAGACTTGGGACGATTACAATGTGGCATGGACTGCAGCAACTAAAGGTAATGTTGATTATATTAATAGTTTTATAGAAGTGTATAACGACCCATTAGGTTACAGAGGGTCTTACGAGAATATTGTGCAAATCAACGATTTTGATATGTCACAAAAAATGGCTGTATTATCTGAAAACGCACAATGGTTTGAAGATAATTCACCTTTAATGGACGAGCATAAAAAGAAAAACGTTGTTGGTGTTACCTATAAAGTGGTAAACGTTGCAGGAGAAGCTGGAGACGCTTCACCAAGCACACCTATTGGTGTTAATTTACCTAATGCTAACTGGATTCGTGCAGCTGTTGGAAGTAAGTCGGTATCTTTAGGAAACATCATCCATGCCTATAATAATGCTGGAAGCACTGGTCGTTTAAAAGAATTTGTACATGATGACGAAGAGTATGAATTAGAAGAAAAATACGGACAACAAGCAGATAAATTACACACTGCATTACACGAAGTTATTGGTCACGCTTCTGGACAATTAAATCCTGGTGTTGGCGAAACCAAAGAAACGCTTAAAAATTACGCCTCAACTTTAGAAGAAGGTCGTGCAGATTTAGTAGGTCTTTACTATTTATACAATCCAAAATTACAAGAATTAGGATTGGTTGACGATTGGAAAAAAATAGGAATGGCAGCTTATGATGGTTACATACGTAATGGGTTAATGACTCAATTAATTAGATTAAATTTAGGTGATGATGTTGAAGAAGCACACATGCGTAACAGACAATGGGTTAGTGCTTGGGCTTTTGAAAAAGGAAAAGCAGATAATGTTATCGAAAAAGTAACTCGCGATGGAAAAACTTATTTTAATATTAACGATTATGATAGATTACACGAATTGTTTGGCGAGTTGTTACGCGAAACCCAACGTATTAAATCTGAAGGTGATTTTAAAGCAGTAGAGGCTTTAGTAGAAGGCTATGGTGTAAAAGTAAATCAGGATATTCATTCAGAAGTTTTAGAACGTAACAAACAATTTACATCTGCACCTTATAGTGGATTTGTAAATCCAGTTTTAGTTGCAGAAACAAATGATGATGGAGAGATTACAGCAATCAAAGTAACACAGCCAGATACGTTTGATGGACAAATGTTAGACTACAGTAAAAACTATAGCTTTTTACCAGAAGATAATTAAGATTATAACAGCGAGTTTATGCTGAGCGTAGTCGAAGTACGGAATAAAAAAGCCTTAATCTAATTTGGATTGAGGCTTTTTAATTTTATTTAAATAATACTTTAATAGCTACTATCATCCCAATAAAACCGATAAAGGCAAGTAGTATCCAAAGGACACCTTTGTAATGGATTTTGTGTAAGTTTAAATCTTTGCGGTACATTCTAATCAGCACTAAAATAAATGCGATTGCGAATAAAACTCCAAAAACCATTTGTCCTTTACTAAACATAATTTATTTTTAAGCAAAATTAATAAAACTAGTCACTAACATCAAGGAATAAATAACAATTATATGCAAGATAAAATAGACGCAGTTAAAGCTTTTCATACTGCTTTTAAAATAGGTCACAGAGAAACACCAAAAGCCGATTTAGGTTTAGAAAAAAACCTGTTACGCTACGAGCTGATGCGTGAAGAAAATGAAGAATATTTAGAAGCAGCTAAAAATAATGATTTAGTTGAAGTTGCAGATGCTTTAGGCGATATGCTTTATATATTGTGTGGTACCATTATAGAACACGGAATGCAGCATAAAATTGAAGAGGTATTTAATGAAATACAACGCAGTAATATGAGTAAATTAGGAGACGATGGAGAACCTATTTACAGAGAGGATGGAAAAGTGCTAAAAGGACCAAATTACTTTAAACCTAATATTGAGGCTATTTTAAAAAGGTAATTTGTAGAAAAGTTGATTCGTCAATTCGGTTATAATAAAAAAAGCAACTATTAGGTTGCTTTTTTTAAGTTTTGACTATTACTGTTTACTGAAGACTGACTACTGCTAACTATACTTTCATTCGCCATCCAAATGGATCTTCAGTTTTATTAGTTTGTATGTTAATAATACGTGTTTTTAATTGCGATGCAAAAGATGCGGATTGTTGTGGGATTTCAAAATCTTCACCTCTAAATCCAAATCCAGATATTGGCGAGATTACTGCAGCAGTACCTGCTCCAAACATTTCTTTTAAGCTTCCATTTTTTGAAGCTTCAACCAATTCGCTAACCTTTATTTGTCTTACTTCCGTTTTTATTCCTTCAGTTTCTGCTAGTTCTAAAATACTTTTTCTAGTAATTCCATCTAAAATACGGTCACTTACAGGAGATGTTAATAAGGTGTCATTAATACGCACAAAAACATTCATTGCTCCAGCTTCTTCTATATATTCATGTGATGTATCATCGGTCCAAATTACTTGTTGATACCCTTTGTCTTTTGCCAATTGTGTCGGGTAGAATTGTCCAGCGTAATTACCACCAGCTTTAGCAAAACCAACACCACCATTAGCACTACGTGAGTATTTTTCTTCTATGAGTACTTTAACTTGTCCAGAAAAATAAGCGCCTGAAGGTGCAGTTGCAATTATAAATTTATATTCGTCAGCTGGAGAAGCGTGAAATCCTTGTCCAGTTGCAAAAACAAATGGTCTAACGTATAACGAGCTACCTTCAGAAGTCGGAATCCATTCTTTGTCTAAATCTAAAAGAGCTTTTAATCCTTCCATAAAGTAGTCTTCTGGTAATTCTGGAATAGCTAATCGCTGTGCAGAGATATTTAGTCGTCTGACATTGTCCATTGGTCTAAATAAAAAGACGTTATCATCAGTATCTTTATAGGCTTTCATACCTTCAAAAATAGATTGTCCATAATGAAAAATCTTAGCGGAAGGCTCTAAGGTTAATGGTCCGTATGGAACAATTTCTGGCGATTGCCATTTACCATCTTTAAAATCGCAGGTTAACATGTGATCAGAAAAGACCTGACCAAACGCTAGATTACTAAAATCGATAGATTTGATTTTAGAGGTTTCACATGTAGTGATTTTAATATCGTTTTTGGTTAAAGTTGCCATGTATTGTGGTTAATTTTCGGTTACAAAAATACAGAATTATAAATTAGAAAGTAGTGAATTCGCCTTAAAATACTATCTTTGATGTTCATAATATAATAAATAAAAAGATGAAAAATTATCTAATTCTTTTAGCATTATTGGTGTCAGTAATGGCTTGTAAAAATGAAACAAAACAAGAGGATTCTGTAAAAGACGAGATGGTTAAAGAAACCGTTGAGGTAGATTACAAATCCTTTGGAAAAGAGATACAACCTAATGATGCAATAGCATCTGTGTCTATGTCTAAACACTATAATGACATGAATGTTGGCGATAGTATTCCTGCCAAAGTAACTTTAAAAGTTAAAGAAGTTTGTCAAGCTAAAGGATGTTGGATGACAGCAGATTTAGTCGATGGAAACGAGGTTATGGTTAAGTTTAAAGACTACGGTTTTTTTATGCCAAAAGACATTGCAGGTCAAGAAGTGATTGTTAACGGATTGGCTTATGTTAAAGAAGTTCCGGTAGACGAGCAACGTCATTATGCAGAAGATAAAGGAGCTACCAAAGAGGAAGTAGAAAAAATCACAGAACCTAAACGTACCTTTTCATTTGAAGCAGATGGTGTGCTGTTAGTTGAAACTAAATAGTGAAACCTAAAATAGAAATTACAAAAGACGGGTCATCAACCTTACTGCATCCTAGGTATAAAACGCATTATCATTCGGTATTTGGAGCAATAGAAGAGTCAGATTTTGTTTATATAAACACAGGATTGTTATATGTTTTGTCATCACAAATTGGGCAAGAGATAAAACAATCCTGTTCTGTTTTAGAAGTTGGTTTTGGTTCTGGTCTTAATGCCTTTAACACACTTCTTAAAACTGAAAATTTGCCAGTAAATATTGACTACTTAGGTGTAGAAACCGAACCTGTGCCTTTAAGTATTATCAAAAAATTAAACTATCCAGAACAGTTATTGGCTAAACATAAAGCAAAAATTTTCAATCAAATCCATGAAGTATCTTGGCAAGAAAAGCATCAACTAACCAAGCAATTTAGTTTAGAAAAACGTCAACAAGATATTTTTAGTCTTACAGCAACTAATCAATTTGATGTGGTTTACTTTGACGCGTTTGGTCCTGACGCACAACCAGAATTATGGACAGCCAAAATTTTTAAAATCATGTATGCTGCATTAAAACCACAAGGTGTTTTAGTAACCTATTGTGCTCAAGGTAATGCTAGACGTGCTATGCAAAGTGTTGGTTTTAAAGTTAGCAGATTACCTGGTCCACCAAGTAAACGACATATTTTACGCGCAGTCAAGGACTAGTAGTAAAAAGTGAAAAACAATTAAGTATTTAAAGCTTTATAATATTTAGTGTTAAACCTTACTTAAAGCTTCGACTACAATCTCTACTATTGCGTATTTTTAAATAAAAAATAATGCGAATACTAATTACAGGTGCAACAGGATTAATTGGAAGCGAGATTGTTAAGCAATGTCACGCTAAAGGTATTGCAGTACATTATCTAACCACTAGTAAATCCAAGTTATCTAAAGACGAAAATTACACAGGTTTTTACTGGAATCCTTTAAAAAATGAAATAGATACAGATTGCCTCAATGGAGTAGAGGCTATCATTCATTTAGTTGGTGCTAGTATCTCCAAACGTTGGACAGAAAGCTATAAAAAAGAAATTCTACTCAGTCGTACCCAAACGTCTCAGCTATTATTTAATACCCTTCAAAACACATCACATCAAGTCAAACACCTAGTGTCTGCTAGTGCTATAGGTATTTATCCAAGCTCATTAACTAATTATTATGCTGAAGATCACTCAGAAGTAAGTACATCATTTTTAGGACAAGTGGTAGAACAATGGGAACAAACGGTTGATGCTTTTAAAGCGTTAGATATACATGTTGCTAAAGTACGGATTGGGTTAGTACTATCAGCAAAAGGAGGTGCGCTTCCAGAAATGGCAAAGCCAATTAAATTTGGTGCAGGAGCAGCATTTGGTTCTGGTAAGCAGTGGCAATCTTGGATACATCTTACCGATTTAGCCAATCTATTTTTACATGTTTTAGAAGAAAATCTAGAAGGTGTGTATAACGGAGTAGCACCAAATCCAGAAACCAACCAGCAATTAACTAAAGCAATTGCAAAGCAATTAAAACGACCATTATTTTTACCAAACATCCCAAAATTAGCAATGAAGTTAATCTTAGGAGAGATGCATATTTTGTTGTTTGAAAGCCAGCGTGTTAGCTCTAAAAAAATTGAAGACACAGGATTTAACTTTAAGCATTACAATTTGCAAAGTGCTTTAGAGGAGGAGTATTAGGATGGGTCAGCTTAACAAATAGATATAGTAAGATTCCAATTAGTTATCCTGATTATTAAAACTAAGATATAGAAAATGCAATTCTAAGCTTTCAAATTCTTAATACGTTGTAACAACGTTGGATGCGAATAATGCATAAACACATACGCAGGATGTGGTGTTAAGTTACTCAGACTATTTTTAGATAGCTTTTTTAAAGAGGTTATTAAAGGTTCTGCTTTAAAGGTGGTTTTGGCATAGTCATCTGCTTGATATTCAAATCTGCGCGAAAACCAATTCATCATTAATCCAGTAATTTCGGATAATGGCGAGTATAATATCCCAAAAGCAATTAATCCAATATGAAAACTAGGTTGAGGTACACCCAATGCTTGACTCAGTATTGGATTACCAATCAATAACGACAAAATAAATAGGGTTAATCCAGTAAGTATAACAGATGCTATTAAATTAAATATAATGTGCTTTTTCTTGTAATGTCCAACCTCGTGTGCGAGTACTGCTACGATTTCATCGTCGTCTAAATCGTTAATTAGCGTATCGTAAAGCGTGACGCGTTTTTCGCTTCCAAATCCAGAAAAATAGGCGTTAGCTTTAGTACTGCGTTTAGAACCATCTATAACAAAAATTTTGTCCAAATTAAAACCTACGGTTTTAGCATAATCAGAAATTGAAGTCCTTAAATTACCATCTTCTAACGGACTTTGTTTATTAAAAATGGGTACAATTAATCTAGAGTAAAATAAGTTAACAAAAACAGTAAACACAGTAATTAGTAACCAAGCATATAACCAGAATTGCGCTCCTGTTTGTTGATAAAACCAAGCTAATGTAGCTAAAATGGCTCCTCCAACTATAATCATCATGACCCAACCTTTTATTTTGTCCAAAATAAAAGTTGTTGTTGTGGTTTTGTTAAACCCAAATTGCTCTTCAATAACAAAGGTTTTGTAATACGCAAAAGGTGTGGTTAGGATATCACTTCCTAGCATAATGATTGCAAAAAATAGTAGCGTAATCACTATAGAATTGTCGCTAAATTGTCTTGCCAATTGATCCACAAAAGCAAAACCATCTAAAAAGAAAAACATTAAAGTCAACGCTAAAGAAAACCCAGAGGTAATCAAACCAAATGTGTAGTTTGTCGCTTTATAACGTTGTGATTTTTGGTATTCTTCTGTATCATAAACATCTTGTAATTCTGCAGGTAAAGCATCTTTAAAATGCTTCGCGTTAAGCGCATTTAAAATGGTATCAATTATAAAATTAATAACTATAATAGCTATGATGATGTAAAATAGAGTAGTAGGTGTCATATTGTTATTTAAAATTACGCTGACGCTTAGCTTCAAAAATAAGTATGCCTGCTGCAACAGATACATTCATAGAGTCAATTGCGCCTTGCATTGGGATTTTTACGTTTTGTTTGGAGGCGTCTCGCCACTCTTGGCTTAAACCATCTGCTTCTGTACCAACTACAATTGCAGTAGCTTGCGTGTAATCTTGCTCGTGATAATTAACAGCATCTTGCAAAATAGCACTGTAAATAGCAATATTATTTTGGCTTAAAAAGCTAATAATTTCAGCGGTAGTTCCTGTTGCAATTTGGTTGGTAAATACACAGCCAACACTAGAGCGTATGATGTTAGGATTATACAAATCCGTTTTTGGATTTGCAATAATAACAGCATCCACATTGGCTGCATCTGCAGTGCGTAAAATGGCGCCAATATTTCCAGGTTTTTCTGGTGCTTCGGCAATAAGTACTAAAGGAGTTTTGATGTTGAATTTTAAATCTAAAATGTTATGAAGCTTACTTTTAGCGACAGCAATTATTCCTTCAGTAGTTTCTCGATGTGCTATTTTATGATAGACATCTTTAGAGATTTCAATGATGTCTAAGTCATCAGAAAATTGATTTAGCTTTTTTTTATCAAAAATATCAGGATAAAATAACAACGTTTCAATAGTATAGTGTCCTTTAATGGCTAATTGAAGCTCACGTTCGCCTTCAATAATAAACGTATTAGTTTTTTTACGCTCACGCGATTTGTCTTTTAATGAAACTAGATGTTTAATTAACGGATTTTGAGTGCTGCTTATCTGTTTAATACTCATTAGTATTGCTAAAATTCATATATTTAAACTAAAACAAATTTAAGTTAATTCTTTTGAGTCTCTACTTTTAAGTTTGATTATTATATAATTTTCACTGTCCAAGTAGGAATAATTGAGATTGACTTGTTTTAATTATACTAATCTAACCCTCACTTTATGATACGACAAATACTTTTTTTGTTTGCCTCTTTTTTAATTTCGATAACTACATACGGTCAAGTTATAGCTAATCAACCTTCAGATTTAGAAGTTTGTGATGATGATTTAGACGGTATTTACGATTGGGATTTAACCGTTCAAGATGCTACTATTTTAGGTGGTCAAGACCCAAACACGTTTCAGGTGACCTATCATATTTCTCAACAGGAAGCTATTTCGGCAGTTAATGCACTGTCAAGTCCTTTTGCTAATACTGTAAATCCACAAACTATATATGCAGCAGTTATGGATTTAACTACTGGTAATACTGTAACTACCAGTTTTAATCTGATGGTTAATCAGTCTACCGTCGCTAATTTTGGTTATGATAATGCAATTTGTGACGGAGAATCCATCGTGCTTAATCCAAATCTAGACCCTAATTACGTCTATCAATGGAATACAGGTGAAAGTACTGCTACTATAACAACTAATATAGGTGGTGTCTACACGGTTGATATTTATGATCCTATTACTGGATGCCAAAGCACTAATACCATTGAAGTAATTAGTTACGACATTCCGATTTTAACTACACCAAGCGATTTAACAGCTTGTTTAAACGATACGGTGTCTTTGATAAGTCATACATCTAATATTGTACAAAACGCACCTGCAAATTTTGCTTATGAAATATCCTTTTTCCTATCGCAAGCAGATGCAGACAATAATGTAAGCCCTATAACTAATTCCACAGCTTATCAAGCTTTACAAACCGAAACTATTTACGTAAGGGTAAGACCTAACTTAACAGACTGTTACTCTACAACAAGTTTTGATTTAATTGTAGATGATTGTTCTGTAACACCTACGCAGGTAACTTGTGGGACTATTGTAAATACTAATTTTTGTTATGATAATAACGATACCACACAATTTACTTTTGAAAGTAGTGATGGCTCACCGTTACAAGTCGTGTTTAACTCTGGATTAACAGAAAACAGTTATGATGAAGTCATTATTTTAGACTCTGATGGTGTGACAGATTTAAATAGCCAAACTCCTTATGGAAACAATGGAGATTTAACAGGATTAACCTATGTGTCTTCTGGAAGTACTATAACTGTTGGTGTGATATCAGATGGATCCGTTATAGGTTGCACTAATAGCCCATGGGATTTTGATGTGTTTTGTGTCAATACGACTTCAGTACCTAGTTGTACAACATTAAGCTCACCATTAAATGCTGCAGTTAACGTTAATGAAAATGCCTCAATATCTTGGAATAATGCAACAGGTGTTGTAGTTGGTTACAAACTATCTATTGGCACAACTTCTGGTGGTACAGATGTGATTAATGCTTTAGATATTGGAAACGTACTGACTTATACGCCAACAACCTTGACAACTAGTACAACATACTACGTCACTGTAGTGCCATACAATACTAATGGAGATGCAGTTGGATGTACAGAAGAAAGTTTTACAACCAGAACAATTCCTAATCCACCAGTGGGTGTTACTTGTGGTTCTGAACCAGCAACATATATTTTTACTGAAGATTTTGAAACAGATATACCAAGCGGTTGGACAGGAACAGCATTTCCAGGTTCTAATGGTGAATGGGATGTGACTGTCGGTGATGCCAACTCTCAAAATACTGGACCATATGCTTCGTTTAGTGGGAATTCTCATTTAGAGTATGAAGCTAGCGGAAACTCATCTGCTATAGCATCGGCTATTAGTCCAGCAATAGATTTAACTAATGCTTTAACGTCTGCAGAATTGTCCTTTTATATGCACGCTTATGGTGCAGAAATAGGAACTTTAAACGTTGGAATTTCTAATGATGCTACAGGTCCATTTACAACGCTATTTACTTGGTCTGGAGAGTATCAAGTATCCGAAGCAGAAAACTGGTTGCCTATTGGAGTTAATTTAGATGCTTATTTAGGTCAAATTATATATATTGAGATTAGTTATGGTGCAACAGGAAACAGTTTTGAAGGCGATTTAGCAATAGACTTTTTACGCGTACAAACATGCGGAACTTTTTGTGTAGCACCAAGTAATATTACCATAGCTAATATTACAGAATCGACTGCAGATATCTCTTGGACAGCAAATGGAACCGAAACAGCATGGGAATATGTAGTACAACCAGTTGGAACAGGAGAGCCTATTGGTGGTGGAATAGTAACTAATACAATACCAGTTGTTGTTACAGGTTTACTGCCTTCAACAGATTACGAGGTTTGTGTACGTGCAGATTGTGGTGCTAATGGGTTTGGTTTATGGGCATGTTCAAATAGTTTTACAACGTTGCCAGACACCAACTTTATTGTAGATTGTGCTACAAACCAATCAGTAAACACGACCTACTGTTATGACAATAATGACACCACAGTATTTACATACACGAGTAGTGATGGATTACCACTTACAATGATTTTTAATGCTGGACAAGTAGAGCATAATTTTGACGAACTTATTGTGTATGATTCTGACGGAATTACAAACTTAAATCCATCAACACCTTATGGTAATGCTGGAGATTTATCAGGATTAGTCTTTACATCAACAGGAGACTCAATATCGTTCACTATAGACTCAGATATCTCTATAAATTGTAGCAGTAATAATTATACACCTTTAGATGTTGAGGTATTTTGTGCTTCAACAGTCAGTTACATACAGGTCAATGCCTTTTTAGATACTAATAACGATGGTATTTTTAATGGAAATGATACGCCTTTTAACAATGGGTTTTTTACGTATGAAGTTAATGATGATTCGGTTATCAATACCGTAAATTCTACCACAGGAAGTTTTACCATTTTTAATAGTGACGAAACAAATAGTTATGATATCACTTTTGCTGTTAATTCAGGATATGAAAGTTGTTATAATATACCAACAGCATTGTTCGAAAATATTAGCGCAACAACTGGAAATACAACTGTAGTTGATATTCCGATAGTAGAAATAACACAATGCGAGGATATTGCTGTCTATTTAGTACCATCGATTGCACCAGTTCCAGGATTTTTATACTGGAACAATGTGGTTATAGAAAACTTAGGCGCTACAACAGTAACTTCTGGTAGTATCGAGTTTGTGCATGATCCTGCTGTAAATTTTGTGGAAGTTTGGAATCCACCAGCAACAGGAACAATTACGTTAACTGCAACAGGATTTATTTACGATTTTGTAAACTTACAACCAGGACAATCCATTACTATGTATCCAGATATGACAGTACCAGCTTCGGTAGCTTTAGGAACTATGCTAACCAATAGTGTGTCATATATTACCACAACCAATGATATTATATCAGATAATAATTCGGCTTCAGTAACCCAAGAAGTGGTAGGCTCTTATGACCCTAATGATATTACTGAGTCTTATGGTCCAGACGTAGTTTATGATGATTTTATTACAACTAATGAGTATTTGTATTACACCATTCGTTTTCAAAATCTTGGAACTGCAGAAGCGGTAAATATCAGAATAGAAAATACATTAGATGCTTTATTAGACAAAACTACTATTCAAATGATGGAAGCCAGTCATAATGTTGTCATGCATAGATTAGACAACCAATTAACTTGGACATTTGATAATATTTATCTACCAGCAGAAATACAAGACGAACGTGGTAGTCATGGTCATATAGTCTACAAAATTAAACCTCTAGCTGGTTACAATGTTGGTACTATTATCCCAAATACTGCCGAAATCTATTTCGATTTTAATGCAGCAGTAGTTACCAATACCTTTAACACCACTTTTGTAACACCTCAATTATCTGTTGACGAGTTTAACACCAAAGCATTTAATCTATATCCAAATCCTGCAACTGCAGATGTCACGATTCAATTCAATAACGCTTTACGCGGAAGCTACGCCTTGACAGTAATAGATATTCAGGGTAAACAAGTATTGTCTGCTAAAGTTAATATAGATAGCTCAACTACTTTTAATGTTAGTAGTTTAGAAAGTGGAATGTATTTTGTTAAACTGAAAAATAGCAATGCAGAGCATATCCAAAAGCTAATTATAAAGTAATTATTTAGTTAAAATTTTGTCACACTAAGCATAGTCGAAGTGTAAAAGCTTCAGTATAACCACTGAAGCTTTTTTTTGTAAAGAATAATAATTAACTCCGACAGACTATAAAATTATAAAATCAACCTTTAAATGAAACGTATACCATTCGTATTACTAATTGCCTTATTATTTATATCGTGTAAAAATGATACAACTTCTAAAACTGAAATTGATACAGACTATTCCAAAGAAACATTAAACGTAACTACATCTATTTATCCAGAAAATATAACTAAGGTATTTGATGCTCATGGTGGAATAGACGTATGGAATACGATGCAATCTCTAGAGTTTACAATGAAAAAGCCTGATGGAGATGAGGTGACTTTAACTAATTTAAAATCTAGAGAATCACTCATTACCATGCCAGATTATACTATAGGTTATGATGGTAATATGGTTTGGTTAAATTCTACAACGGATCAAGACTATTCAGGAAATCCGAAGTTTTACTACAATTTGATGTTTTACTTTTATGCAATGCCATTTATTTTAGCGGATGATGGTATTAATTATCAAAATGTAGAGCCTCAAACATTTGAAAACACAACCTATCCAGGAATTAAAATTAGTTATGAAAATGAAGTAGGAGAGTCACCAGAAGACGAATATATTTTATATTACAATCCTGACACCTATAAAATGGAATGGTTAGGGTATACTGTTACTTACTTTACAAAGGAGAAGAGTAAAAAATGGTCTTTTATTAAGTATAGTAATTGGCAAACTGTTAAGGGATTATTATTACCAGAAACGTTAACATGGTATAAGGTGGAGAATAATGTACCTGTCGAAGTTCGCAATGATTTAAAATTTACGGATATTAAATTATCAAAAGCCAAAGTAGATAAATTGAAATTTACAAAACCTGAAGATGCTAAAATTATACAATAAAAAAAGCGACCAAATGGTCGCTTTTTTTATTCGTGATTTATAATTAAAGGTGTGCGTTGCTGAGTATTGAAAAAATTACCAGTAAACATAATACGTTGTAACTCGACATCTAAACTAGGTCTAGCATCTATCTGAAGTCCTTCAAAAGAGCGTCCAAGGTTTTCTGTATTAACTATTAACTGACCTTGTCTAATTTCATCAAAGCGTTTAATAATAGTGGTAGTTTCATTAATATGTTCACTTATTGCTCTAAGTTTATTGTATATCTCTTCAAATCCTTGATAATTTATTGTTTGGTCAATAGCATTTGTTTGATTATTATCAACTAGTATCTCTTGAGATAGTCCAAAACAACTCATTAAAGTCATGCAAATAGTGAATACATATTTCATATTAATTCATTTAAATTACTGCTTATATTTAGCAGAATAACGTTTGTATAATTCTGTTTGATGTGTCTCAAGACTAATATCACGACCTTGTATAAACGCTTTACTTAATTTATTGGTTCGCATATCTAAAGCATCACCTTCACTAATAAAAAGAGTAGCGTCTTTTCCAACTTCTAAAGATCCTACAGAGTCATCAATTCCTAAAATTTTTGCTGTATTTAATGTTATTAAACTTAAGGCTTGTGCTTTAGTTAATCCATGTGCAACTGTTGTGCCAGCTAAAAAAGGTAGGTTTCTAGCATTCATACGTTCCATTTGACCAGCATTTTCTAAGCCTACTAAAATTCCTGAGTTCACTAATTGAGTTGCTAATTTATATGGTAAATCATAGTCGTGGTCATCTCCATTTGGTCTAGAATGCGTGCGTTGTAGTAACACAGGAATGTTATTTTGTTTTAATAATTCAGTAACATTGTTAGCTTCATAACCACCTACTATAACAATATGTTTTATGTTTTGAGCTTTTGCAAAATTTACTGCGTCAGTAATTCCTTTTTCGTAATCAACATGGATATACAGTTTTTTAGAACCTTCAATTAACCCTTTTAAAGCTTCAAAAGGCAAGTTTTTAGGTGATGTGCTACTGGCAAGATAGGCTTTACTCTGCGCAAAAAAGTTATTTAATTCTTCTACTTCTTTTGAATAGTTTTTGTTTTCTTTTAAAACATTAGGTTCTCCTAACCACCAACGACCTCTAGAATAAGCTCTTGGCCAATTAAGGTGTGTACCATCATCTTCTTTAACAACTGCATCTTCCCAGTTCCAAGCATCTAGTTGAACGACGCTTGAAGTTCCAGAAATACGTCCACCACGAGGTGTGATTTGTGCCATTAATACTCCGTTTGGTCGCATAGATTCTACAACTTTGGATTCTGTGTTATAAGCAATAATGCTTCTTACATGCGGATTCATAGCTCCAACTTCATCATCATCATTAGTTGCTCTTACAGCACTTATTTCTACTAATCCTAAAGTAGAATTTGGTGCAATAAAACCAGGATATACGTGCTTACCTTTCGCATCAATAATTTGTCCCTTTCTTGCAATTTTTGCATTGGCACTACCAACAAATGTTAGTTTGCCATTTTCAAACATAATTAAGGCGTTTTCAATAACCTCTCCATTACCTAAATGTGCAGTTGCACCTTCTATGGTAATTGCTTGTGATTGTTTATCTGCAGGAGTTTGCTGTGCATAGCTGAAGGCTGCAAAGCAAAGTGTTAGGAGTAAAATATTTAGTTTTTTCATTATTTGTTTTTATTAGTGACACTTCGACTAGGCTCTGTGTGACATTAGGTTTAAGAATACTTTTTACTGAATACTGATTACTAACAACTAAAATTGGTGGTCAATAGAATCGCAGTGTAAAAGTTCTTTTTCTTTTTTCTCGATTGGCTTCGTTTTTAATCCTTTATTTTTAGCTTGAAGCATTAACATGGTTAACTCGTTTTTTTCTTTTTTAATTGCTTCTCTTAATTGCGCATCACGTTCTAAATCAAAATACACTTTTCCTTCAATGATTGTTTTTTCCGCTTTAGCGTAAATAGATAGTGGATGGTCTGACCATAGTACAACATCTGCATCCTTACCAACTTTTATACTACCAACTCTATCATCAATATGTAATAATTTTGCTGGGTTTAAAGTGACAAACTTCCACGCGTCCTCTTCGCTGATATCTCCATATTTTACACTTTTTGCAGCTTCCTGATTTAGTCGTCTAGACATCTCTGCATCATCACTATTAATTGCAACTAAAACACCAGCTCTGTGCATGATTGGTGCGTTATATGGAATGGCATCATTAACTTCATACTTGTAAGCCCACCAGTCTGAGAATGTAGAACCTCCAACACCATGTTGTGCCATTTTATCTGCGACTTTATAACCTTCTAAAATGTGCGTAAAGGTGTTAATGTTGAAATTGAATTTTTCAGCAACCTTCATTAACATATTAATCTCACTTTGAACATACGAGTGACAGGATACAAAACGCTCTTTATTTAAGATTTCAGCAATCACTTCAAGTTCTAAGTCTTTTCGATATGGTTTGCCACTTTTTTGTAATGCATCATATTCTTTAGCACGTTGAAAATAATCTGTAAAGACTTGCTCAACTCCCATTCTGGTTTGCGGAAAGCGAGTTCTGGCATTGTCTCCCCAATTACTTTGCTTTACGTTTTCACCTAAAGCAAACTTGATAAATTTTGGACTGTTTTTATATACTAGATTATCTGCCTTTTCTCCCCATTTTAGTTTGATAATTGCCGATCGTCCTCCAATAGGATTGGCAGATCCATGTAATATTTGAATACTAGTCACTCCACCTGCAAGATTGCGGTAAATGTCTACATCTTCTGCATCTAATACATCTTCAATGGTTACTTCTGCTGTACTATTGTGTCCAGCTTCATTTACACTTTCTGTTGCAATATGTGAATGTTCGTCAATAATTCCAGAGGTTAAGTGTTTTCCTTTTCCATCGATAACTTTTGCATTTCCATCGGACAAATTAGTGCCTATTTTAGCAATTTTACCGTTTTTGATTAGTACGTCTGTATTTTCTAAAATTCCCTCATTTTCATTAGTCCAAACAGTAACGTTTTTAAATAACAAGGTTTCTTGTTGCGGTAAAGTCGTCATCCCATACGCCATATTTGGATAGGTAACAGGATATACTTTTGGTGCAATATTGTCCTTTTTAATCTCTTTTTTCTTGTCGCTTGACGATGTCGAAGCATCTTTAACTTTTTTAGTTGCAAAAAACGTCACTTCTGTTCCATTAGGGTAAATGGCTTTACCATTTAAAGTGTTCGTATCATTTACATTGGATATCACTCTAATAAACTCTTGTTTTGTTGAGTCTGCTGTAGCAAAAGTTAATTGCATCCAATCGTCTTTATAACTTAGTTTTGAACCGTATTCTTTATCTTCAGTTTTAACTTTAGATTTTAGTTTATCTACTTCACCAGAAATCTCTAATTCGTAATTGGTATTATCTAGGTTAAACGTATAATTGCCACGTAAGTCTTTGGTATTCATTGGTTTTAGTTCATCTTTAATACCTGTAATCCAATTTTCGTAGATAGTTGTTTTTTTATCAAAAATATCTCCAGAAGTAATTAAAAAATTAGCATGAGCACCAGATCTTAGATGTCCTAATTCTGACGATTTCCCAATAATACCAGCAGGAATAGTTGTTAAAGCTTCTAGTGCTTTAGTTTTATCCAAACCATATTCGATTGCCTTTAAAAGATTTGGCATCAACTCTTTAGCGTCTTTTAATTTATGTGTAGTCAATGCAAACTTAATATTATTATCCGCTAATACCTTTGGGTTTGATGGGCTTTGGTTCCATGCTCTTAAATCTTCAAGACTTACTGATTTTGCAAGTAGAGGGTTTTCCATATCATAAGCATCAGGAAAATTTAGTGGTAAGATAAATGTTGCGTTGGTAGCTTTTATATCTTTAATTAATTCATATTCATCACCACCACCAACAAATACATATTGGAATCCAAATTGGTCACCAATTTTATCAAATCGTAATGCATTTACTTTTTTACCAGCATCAAAAAACTGAACTTCGTTTTTATTAGCTAGGTAAGCTTCTAGAGCACGATCTTTTTCTTTGATGTTTCCTTTAGCATACCAATCTGCGTCATGGTTAACTTGACGTAATAAAGCCATAGTGCCCATTAGTGAGGTTGGATAAGCTTGTCTTGAGGTTTTACTTTTTGATGTCCCAGAAAACTGCCCAACTTTTTCGTCTAACAAACGTGTTGCATCGCTTCCTTCTGGAGCCAATGTTACCAGTAGTCCTGTACCTTGTATAATACCATCATCTATATGCGAGGTAACCACACCAAATCCAGCTTTACGCATAGCTTCGGCTTTTTTACTATCAAACTCAAAATGGTCTACTGCATTTTGATCTGGTCTAATATGGTCGTTCCAATAGTAGCCTTCACGACTAGCATCGTATTGTGGTGCACGATTATTACCAGAAGGAGTACTAGGTTTTTTAATACCAAAATCGGTATAAATATCTATGAAAGACGGATAGATGGTCTTACCAGAGACATCAATTATAACAGCGTTTTTCGGAATAGAAACCGAACTTCCGCTAGATACTACTTTTCCATCTTTAATTAATAAAGTACCATTATCAATGACTTGATTTGGCGTAATGTGAATTTTTGCGTTGGTAAAAGCAGTGTAATTAGACGTGTTTGTTTTTACACCATCATTTTTAGGAACATACTCTTGTGCAAAAGAAAAATAGCTACACAACAGTAGGCTTAGAATGGCCCATTTTTTAATCATTAGTATTTAGTTTAAGGTTGTTTAAACACTAAAGATAAGCAATAACCAATATGCGAAACAAAAGTAAAATACGCTTTTAACGTTTTTTATAAGGATTTATCTTCTAGATAATTCACCAAAAGCGCAACCACATAGCTGTAGCTAGCCATTCCGTTAGCTTGATTATTAGCTTTTAAATAGGATGAATAGGTGGATCTAAAAATAGGCTCAAAAGGATTTTGATAACTATCCCAAAACTCTCTAACCTCTTGGTAGTTTTTTAAAATTCCTTTGTTAATAGTTGGGATTAATTCCTCATAAAGTTGTGGGTTGCGTCTAAAGACTTCGCCCAAACAATGACGCAATCCAAAGGTGTAACCAGAATATTTAAAGTACACATTGTCATTACTTATAGTAGCCATAAAGCCTATAAAATTAGCTTCATTTTCTTTAGCATAACCCAATTGATGTGCTACTTCGTGTGCAGCAGTCGTCGGAAATTTATATACAGGAATCAAATAATCCACCTGAGCCTCATTAGTTAAAGGGTTTAAATATCCACTAAATCCCATATAAGTTAATGGTACACTAAATAGTGACTTTTTTAGACTTTTTGGACTATATTTCAAATTAGGAAATGTATTATCTAACGCTTGATAACTATTTGGCGTTAACCTTAAAATCTCTTTTTTAGTAAATGGTAACTCCACCTTAACGCTATCATTTTTAGTAATGTCTAAATGTATGGCATTAGACTTCTCAATCAGTTTTTTGGTGACAGATAACAGCTGTTCTGTAGTATACTCATCTTTCAGATTTAAGTTGACATGTAACGGGTTTCGGTAGTAATTTAAACCCCAAAATAAATGAAAAGCAAAGTACACAATACTTAAGGTTGCAAACACATCAATTAGCCAGTTTTTAGTGTCTTTATACATGCGTTTTCGGTTTAGAAACAACCAACGTAACATAAAAATAATACTAAAACCATACAACAAATCGCCAAAACTAAAAGGTAACCAACCCAAGACATATCTAAATAGTTTCGAAATGTATGGGTACAACCCATTGCTGTAAAAACGCTCGATAACGGTTGGGTAATTCGCCAAAATCTTCACCAAAATATACATTGGGATTATAGACAAAGCAAGCAGTAATTTTTTGTTTTTCAGCATGGCTCAAAAATAAATAAAATAAGGACCAATCCTTGTGGTTTTTTTAAAAGGTTTCTACCTGCTGTCCGTTATATCTTTTTTACTTGTTCTCGATACACGCTTCACTACGTTCTGCGCACTCGAACTGACGTAAAAAAGGATGCCACTACCATCAGGAGTAGCGACTACTGTCTTTTTCTATTTAAATGGTTTCTAAATGTCATTGCAATGCGTACTTTTGCAATTCAATTAAAACATTACAAATGAGTCAAGAGGTTAGAGCTTTAGAGCCAAAAGCATTATGGAATAAATTTGCCGATTTAAACGCAGTACCAAGACCTTCAAAAAAAGAAGAACACGTCATTAAATTCATGACAGATTTTGGTGCCAAATTAGGTTTAGAAACTATAGTCGATGAAGTGGGAAATGTCATCATTAAAAAACCTGCAACTCCAGAAATGGAAGACAGAGTAACCATTGTCATGCAATCACATTTAGATATGGTCCATCAAAAAAATGCAGATACTGATTTTGATTTTGATACACAAGGCATAGAAATGTTTGTGGAAGGCGATTGGGTAAAAGCAAAAGGCACAACTTTAGGTGCAGATAACGGTTTAGGTGTGGCAACTATCATGGCTATTTTAGAAAGCACAGACATACCACATCCTGCAATTGAAGCCTTATTTACCATAGACGAAGAAACTGGTATGACAGGCGCAAAGGGATTAAAAGGTGGATTGTTATCAGGAGATATACTATTAAACTTAGATACCGAAGAGGATGACGAAATTGGTGTAGGTTGTGCTGGTGGTATAGACGTAACTGCAACAAGAACCTACGACGAAGAGGAAACACCAGAATTCAAGATAGGTTTCGAAATTAAAGTAAAAGGCTTACAAGGTGGACATTCTGGTATGCAAATCCATGAAGGATTAGGTAATGCTAACAAAATAATGAACCGTTTATTATTCGATGGATTTGAGAATTTTGGTTTACGCATCTCAGAAATTGATGGAGGTAGTTTACGCAACGCCATACCAAGAGAGAGTCGAGCAGTAGTAGCTATTGATGCTATACATGAAGCTGCTTTTTTAAACGACATGGAGACTTTAGCCAACACCATAAAAACAGAATTTAAAACCATGGAGCCTGACTTAGACATTGTGATGTCTAAGACTGAGACTCCAGAAAAAATCATAGATTTAGGTGTGCAAGAAGGGTTAACCAGAGCTATTTATGCAGCATTAAATGGTGTGTATAGGATGAGTGCAGACATCCCAGAATTGGTAGAAACCTCAAATAATATTGCACGTGTTTTAGTAAAAGACGGACATATAAAAATAGGCTGTTTAACACGTAGCTCTGTAGAAAGCAGTAAACTAGATTTAGCCAATATGCTACGAGCTACTTTTGAATTAACCGGTTGCGAAGTCGAGTTTTCTGGAGACTATCCAGGTTGGACACCAAATATGGACAGTGCTATTTTAAAAGTGTTAGATAAATTATACCAAAAACTAAACGGAGAAAAAGCACATATTGCAGCGTGCCACGCAGGATTAGAATGTGGTATTTTAGGACAAAATTATCCAGATATGGACATGATTAGTTTTGGGCCAAATATAAAAGGTGCACACAGTCCAGATGAGCGAGCACAAATTAGTTCTGCTCAAAAATATTGGACTTTTGTATTAGAGATTTTAAAGGAGATTCCTGTAAAGTAATAAATTCCTGCTTAGGCAGGAATCTTTATAATATTAAGAAAAGCACTCTATTTTAGAGTGTTTTTTTTAGTATCGTTTAACGGTTTTGTGTATGGTTAGTTGCGTGTTTAAGCAACTAATTTAGCAAACAAAAACGAACGCGAGGAAATTCCGAACAAATTTTCTAAATAGGCACTTGCCAAAGTAATTAATTATACACGTTGTTGGCTAACGTTTATAAATCTGTTACAACTATTGAATTTTGTATGGCATTATATGTGAAAGTCTTATTCAAGGCAGTAGAAGAAACAATAAATTCTTCCATTCCAAATAAGTCGAATCCATATAGTCGAAATGTGCAAATATCAGTTGCAGAAATGTAAGGTGTCATTTTTAAATGAGAATGTATTGCTGAAACAACAACTTCATTGTTAGGACCCTTAGTTTGAGTAGCAATTAAGGTTTTATGAAATTTTTTCCAATCAACAACATTTCCAATTTCGTCCGTATTAAATAAATAATCATTTCCAAATGGAATGACATTTGAATTAGGTGTCCCAATTATTATATAAAGTTTAAATCCATTAAGTTTGGGAATCAATACTGGATTTGGATTAAAACCTTTTTGGAAGTTAAAACCATATTCTTGTGAATTAGAATTCAGATTTTTGAGAATCGTATTTTTAACTTCAAATAGCTTCGAAACTTTTTTTGGTATTGGTTTAGCCTCAAAATCCTCCAAGTATGGAGTTTTTAAGTTTTTCTTTGTAAAAGAGTATTTTGCTATTTGGTTTTTAAATTCTTTATCTGCAAAAACTGCAAAAAGTGTGTCATTAGAATGATAAACAATATAGGCTCCGATGTTTTCTTTAATTTTTTCATTTGTATAAGCCAAATCTGTAGAATTCCAAGTTACTTTTTCATAGTTGTAAAGTAAATCAGCTTCTTTTATAATTGAATCTAGTATTGTTTTCTCAGACCTTTCTTGGGAAAAAATGGAAATAGGAAAAATTCCTAAAATCAAGATATATATAATTTTTTTCATTATTCTGTTATAAATGTTTGCCAATGTCTATGATAAAAAATCGTTTCAATATTTTTTATCAATCGTTAAACGAAGTTAACCGAAAAAAATGACACAATCAAACCTTATAAAACCAAAAAAGCCACAACAATTGTTGTGGCTTTTTTTAATATTGTAAACTAGTTATTACGCTTTCGTCGCTTTAACCATAATTTTAATTTCAATGTCATCTTTAATCATTTTGTCACCTAAAGATGCTGCGATATCTGGTGTTGTGCCAGCATTGTACATAATATCCCATTCTGTTCTGTCTATAGTAAATGTATCGCTAGTAATAGCAATCTCATCACCAGTTACAGTTACATTTGCAGGAAAGGTAATGTTCTTCTTAATCCCTTTTAATGTTAAGTTTCCACTAACTGTGTTACCATCTACTTTAGTAATTTCAAAAGCAGCAGTTGGGTGATTGGCTACATCAAAAAAGTCGTCGCTTTTTAAGTGTCCAATTAATTTAGCATTAGATTTATCATCAGCTGGTATATCTGTACAAGCTATTGTATTAATGTCAAAGATAAAACTACCACCTACTAGTTTGTTACCTTCTAATTTAGCAACACCATTAGACACGTGTATGGTTCCTTCATGTCCACCAACAACTTTATTGGCTTTCCACATAATCATCGAGTTTTCAGCATCTGCTTTGTATTTAGCAGCTTCTTTATTTTCTATTACAGCTTGTGCTTCACCTGTTTTTGCTTCTTTAGCATCACTTTTACAAGCAACAACGCTTAATCCTACTATTGCTACTGCAAAAAGATTTAATACAATTTTTTTCATGTTTTAAGTTTTTAATTTTAGTGATTTGATATGCAAATATATAAATAATCTTCCATGGAAACTAATTAAAAGTTTGTTAAAAAAAATGTGTGACATTTTGACATTATTAATAGTAATGGCAGTACTTTTGCCATCCTATTACAGTATTTTAAATTAAGTACATCAATGAGCAAGAAGAATAAAAAAGAAGCAAACATAGAAGAGGACGTTAAAACCGCTTCAACACAAGCAGAAACAGCTACAGAACAAGCAGAAACTAAAGAAGAGTTGTCTGTAGAAGAGCAATTAAAAAACGAAGTACAGCAAGAAAAAGACAAATTTTTACGTCTTTTTGCCGAGTTTGAAAATTATAAAAAACGTACCTCTAGAGAGCGTATTGAACTGTTTCAGACTGCTAACAAAGACGTTATGGTGTCATTGTTACCTGTTTTAGACGATTTTGAGCGTGCCTTATTACATATAGAAGATGACAAAGAAGCAGAAGAGCTGCGTAAAGGTGTGTTGTTAATTTACAATAAACTATTGCAAACGCTACAACAAAAAGGCTTAGCAAAAATTGAAGTTGACAAAGGCGATGTGTTTGATGCCGATCATCATGAAGCAGTAACACAAATTCCTGCACCTTCAGATGACCTAAAAGGCAAAATAGTAGACGTTATAGAAAAAGGATACAAATTAGGAGAGACGGTTATTCGTTTTCCTAAAGTAGTCATAGGACAATAAATACAACATGGCAAAAAAAGATTTTTACGACATATTAGGTATCGATAAATCAGCATCTCAAGCTGACATTAAAAAAGCATACCGTAAAAAAGCAATCCAATATCATCCAGACAAAAATCCAGATGATAAAGATGCTGAAGCTAAGTTTAAAGAAGCTGCAGAAGCTTATGAGGTATTAAGTGACGAGAATAAAAAAGCACGTTACGACCAATTCGGACACCAAGCATTTGAAGGTGGAGGAGGCTTCGGTGGAGGCGGAATGAACATGGACGACATCTTTAGTCAGTTTGGAGACATCTTTGGTGGTGGCTTCTCTGGTTTTGGTGGAGGCTTTGGTGGTGGAGGTGGACAACG